>JANMBV010000110.1:0-16198 GCA_031360585.1 Actinomycetes bacterium
TTCGCCCTAGGGTTAGTTTTTCTCGCTTAGTCATCTGAGACCTCGAGCCTGTATCCTTTCTGAGTTGGCGTCCGTAGCTCAACGGATAGAGCTTCTGACTTCGGATCAGAAGGTTGGGGGTTCGAGTCCCTCCGGGCGCACATTTTGATCTCTAAGCGGCATTTCACCGACTTGTCCGACCCACTAACTATGATCAAATCGTGAAGCAATCCCTCAAGATTCCGCTCCCCCCTCGAATTGAAGAAATCGTCGTGATTCCACTAGAGCCTTTAACCTCGCAGTTGGGGTCGAATACCGAGTACGAGGCGATTAGTTTCGCCAGTGGGCCAACTGATGATCTCCTATGTACAGGTTCTCAATTTCAAGATTGTTCGATTTCTCTTTCAGTGACTAACAACCTGATGATGCAGAAGGTTCGAGCGAATGATGCCTTCCTTGAAGTGGGCACGGTAAACGTCTGGGATGCTCACAATTCGCGATGGAGAGATTGCAGGATTTCTCACGGGAAGATCGTGTCTGGGAATTTTTCCGGTGCTCATTTAAGCGGAATTCTGTTCAAAGATTTGAAAATTGGTTTTCTTAATTTGATTCAATCAGACATTTCGGACGTGCTATTCGAAAATTGTAAGTTTGATACACTGGATTTCGTCGGTGCGAAGATTAGTCGCGTAGCTTTTTTAGATTGTCATGTAAATGAAATCGATCTAAGAGACGCCAAGTCGGAAAATTTCGACCTTACCGGGTTGGAGTTTCAATTTTTGAATGGCATGGACGGACTTCGAAATTGCTATGTCTCCAACCCGCAGTTGATTCAATTGTCTTCGGTTGTCGCACGTGAATTGGGTATCAAGATCCTTGATTCTCAACCCTGAGTTCTGGGTAGATAAGCCTCGTTAGAGGGCAATGATGGACTCCCAGTGCCCACTTTCGTCCCTCCGGGCGCACATCGTGAAATACTAATTCCTATGCGCAAGCAATATAACTTCTGGCCTGGAAAGCACGGTTTGGACGCCTGGGATATAGATCGATTGATTGAGTTAAGCGTCGATTTTCCAATTTTAGATTTGCCCATTGAAGAGATTAGGGAAATAGACACCTCGTATTGGAGTATCGGCAACAATTCAAAATTCACAGTGCGAGATTTCGCTGATCATTTCAAATTGATGATCGAAGCGGATTTGGACTACCCCGTTCTTCTCAATGTCGATGGGCGTGTGATGGATGGGATGCACCGGATTGCCAAGGCTCTGACAGAAGGCCACAAGACAATCAGGGCTGTGCGCTTTGACTATCAGCCTGAACCTGATTTCATTGATTGCGATCCAGAACGACTTCCCTGCTAGATCTCTGTCGAAAGTTAGGCGAGCGTCAAAGGGGATACTCAGTGCCCAGCTTCATCCCTTCGGCCGCACATTTTGTTACTCTCTGTGCCTTCAATTTCTGGCATACTTATTCCACCATCAATTTGGCAGGCAAAGGGATTCGGCCTTACGGTCGAGTCCCTTTGTTATTTCATTTCAACAAGGGTCGCGGATCCACAGAAATATTCGCCTTCCAACGCTTGTCACAATAATCAATAAATACTGCAACCGCGATGTTGGCGTGTTGTAATTGGCACCATATCCATTTTTGCCAAATTGATGGTGCGGGTTCGATCCCCGTCGCCAACACCGTAGTCTTAAGTTCCCTTGACCGATCTTGTGGCAAGGATCATGAAGTCAAGAAAGTTGAGCAGGGGTCTTGGGTGAAAACCTGGGGCCTTTTTCTAATGTTTAAATCGAATACCGATTCCCAGTGCCCAGGTTCGTCACCTCGGGCGCACATAAGATGGATTTTCGCGTCCAATTCCCCGACAAGGGTTTTTGTTGCCATAGAGTCACCCCGTGACCAGGTCAATTATCGTGATTTCAGGATTACCAGCGAGCGGGAAGACTTCCCTCGCACACCTATTAGGGGAAGAACTTGGCTTTGCGGTAATTGACAAAGATGATTTCCTTGAAGTTCTCCTTGGATCAGTCCAAGAGTTCGATGCTGAATTTCGGTTTAAGTGCAGTCGTGAGGCTGACAAACTTTTTGAAAAAGCTGCGCGGAGTGCCGGAAACGCCATTCTCGTTTCACACTGGAAAGGCCCTGATGAACATGGCGAATCGGGTACTCCCAGTGACTGGCTACGTGAATTCGATAATGTCATCGAAATAGTTTGTCATTGTTCAGTAGCTACAGCGCTTCAACGATTTAGGAATAGAGATCGCCATCCGGGGCACGGCGACTACAGGAGCGAACAAGGCGCACTTCAAGACTGGTTTGAAGAAGACAGCCGTAGGGGCCCATTAGGTGTTGGATCTCTTATTACTGTTAATACGGAAGAAATTGTGGACATAAAGAAACTCGCGCAGAAATGTCGTCAAATCGCATGAGTGCTTATAGATGGTTTGATTCAGACGTCCCGACAGACATTGAAGTGCGCCAAGTCTACGGATTCATTTTTGGCCCCGATGGGCGGATTCTTTTGCTCGAAGACAACGGACAATACAACCTTCCAGGTGGAAAGCCTGAGAAAGGTGAGAGTTTTGCCGAGACTCTCATTCGCGAAGCCGAAGAAGAAGTTCAGGTGACCATCGCTTCTGTCAGGTATCTCGGATACCAGCTGATCGCCGTGCCTGAAGTGTTTGCTCAAGTGCGCTTGGTCGCGTTGATCAATCAAATACACCTCTCCGCCACTGATCCCTCCACTGGAAGGCAATACTCGAGATTGTGGGTTCCACCCCCTCTTTCAAGTGAACTGCTTAGATGGGGAGAATCTGGTAACAATCAGATAGCAAGCGCAGTGGCAGCTATTTCAAAACTTGGAGTGAATTGGGACGGGTCACCGTTAGTTAATGTCGATAGCAACTAGTTTATTCGCCTAGCAGGAAACTGGATTCCCAGTGCCCAGTTCCATCCCTAAAAACTTCATGAGATCTTCATATTTCGGCTTCAATCCTCTCCATGGATGTGAAACCATGTCCACCATGAGACACAGATTCCCCTACATTCCGGCTGCTCACTTCGTTGCAGTGGCTTTTATTGCCCTTGCCATTACTACCCCTTGGACTGCTAACGCATCCTCCAATGTCCGGAGAATGACTACTTTCGTCGGTGGTGATCTTCATACCCTCACTTACACCAAGAGCGGTCTATTTGTGACGGGGCATGAATCGGGAAGTGTAAGCACGGATGAGGGATTCAAATGGAAGGCAATCCTTTCGCTTAAAAGCGTCGACATCATGGCATGGGCAAGCACCGATGCTGGATATCTTGCCGGCGGGCACAACGGAATTTTTAAGTCGGCAGATGGTGGAAAATCTTTTGTCCGGTTCAATTTCTATGGAAAAGTGTCAGATGTCCACGCACTTGGATCTTCAGGAAAAACCGTTTACATGGGATCTCCGCAGGTAGGCTTTCTCCGATCTATTGATAGCGGCAAATCATGGAAACTAGTGAATCGGAAATTTGGACAGGGGTTTATGGGTTCAATGCTCGTTGACCCGGCTAACCCTCTCCGGGTAATCGCACCCGACATGAGCAACGGGCTTGTCATGACGAGGGATGGTGGCAAGTCATGGGTTCGATTTGGCGGGCCGACTAGCGTTATGTCGGTAGATTGGAATCCGAAAAACCATAAGGAAATATTGGCTCTGAGCATGGGCATGGGGGCTATTACGCAAAACAATGGAAAGACGTGGAGTACTTTTTCTGTCCCCATGGATACATCTGCCATTGCCATGTCCCCGACGGGAGCAAAGATATTCGCCGCGGTTTTAATAGGCACCAAAGCCGAGATCTTTAGTAGTACTAACTTGGGAAAGAGTTGGACCTAACGAATCGGAACTACGGGGTCCATCTGGATTCGCCTTGAATACGATTGAATTAACCTCTCTATTCAAAGTCCTCTACTATGCATAGATGTCGATCATCGCCGCAGTGCATGGAGTGCTAGGCGCTCATAAGTACAGTCAGGAAGAAATAACTGCCACTTTTGCCAAGATCGTCTCTCCGCAAGGCAAAGAAATCCCGGCTATCTCGCGGATCCATAAAGCAACGGAAGTGAAATATAGAAGTATCACATTTCCACTCGATGCCTACTCTGAGTTAGAAAGCTTTGCCGCTTCAAATGATGCCTTCATCCGCATTGGGATAGAGCTCGGTGCTAAGGCAATTGAGTCTGCATTGAATGAAGCTGGTCTGACTGCAAGTGATGTTGATTTTGTCATGTCTACATCTGTTACTGGGGTAGCGACTCCATCCTTAGAAGCTCGTCTAGTTCCAATTGTGGGTTTTCGTCCGGATGTAAAACGCGTCCCGATCTTCGGGTTAGGGTGTGTTGCTGGCGCTGCTGGTATTGCTCGCATACACGATTACTTGCTCGGTCATCCAGATGATGTGGCGGTTTTACTCTCCATCGAACTTTGCTCGCTCACTTTGCAATCTGATGATGTATCGATGGCGAACATTGTCGCTTCTGGACTCTTCGGTGACGGTGCGGCTGCCGTCGTCATGGTTGGGGAGCAACGGGCAAAACGCATGGGCCTTAGCGGTCCACGAGTCATTTCTTCGCGAAGTCGAATGTATCCAGATACCGAAGAGTTGATGGCATGGAATATTGGTGGAAGCGGCTTTCGTATCGTTCTCTCAGCGTCGATTAGCGATGTGATCGCTCGCTACATGGGTGATGACGTTGAGGCATTTCTTGGTGAACAGGATCTAAAATTGACTGACATTAAAAGCTGGGTGTGTCACACGGGTGGCCCGAAGGTTCTAGAGGCAATTGAAGCAAGCCTAGATTTGTGTGACGGACAACTCGAGGCGTCGTGGCGTTCACTTGCTGAATGCGGAAATCTTTCCTCTTCTTCCGTTTTGCATGTTCTGCGCGACACCCTTGGCGGCCGCGGGGTGGAAAAGCCCGAACCTGGAACACCTGGACTATTACTAGCGATGGGTCCTGGTTTTTGCTCCGAGTTTGTTCTGTTGGAATGGTGAGTAATGACCGGCTACGTCGCTTTCACACTTCTCCTAGTGATTGTTGCCATGGAGCGCGTGGCCGAACTGATTATTTCGAAGAGAAATCTTTTGTGGAGTTTCGCTCAAGGAGGAATCGAATTTGGACGTTCGCATTATAAATATATGGTGGCGATCCACGTATTTCTTCTCGGCGGCGCACTGGTAGAAGTTTGGCTCTTCCGGCCAACTCTTATCCCCATCGTCAGCGGGACAATGTTTATAATGGCTATCGCATCGCAGGCACTTAGGTGGTGGTGTATTTCATCGCTCGGGAAGCGCTGGAATACCTTGATTGTTATTATTCCTGGGCAGCCCTTAATCAAGGCAGGACCATATAAATTCTTCAAACATCCCAACTATGTTGCGGTTATTGTCGAAGGATTTGCCCTTCCGATGGTTGGCCTGGCATGGAGAACAGCAGTCATCTTTAGCGTATTGAACGCTGCGGTGCTCACGGCGCGAATTCGACGAGAAAATGTCGCACTTGCGACCTTGCCCACCGCGCCATGATCGATTTACTGGTCGTTGGAGCAGGACCAGTAGGTCTTGTTACTGCGATTCACGCCGTTCAAGCTGGGTTGGAGGTAACGATCATCGAACCGCGCGTTGGGACAATAGATAAAGCATGTGGCGAGGGTCTTATGCCAGGGGCGTTGGCTCATCTAATACGGATCGGAATCGATCCTCCAGGCATGGATTTTTTGGGCATTCGCTATATCTCTGGTAACCGCACTGCTGAAGCGCGTTTCTCGAGCGGTACCGGCCGGGGCGTGCGCCGAACGACGTTGCACGATTGTCTACGACAAAGAGCGCAGGAACTCAACATCAATTTTATCGAGGGGCGTGTGGAAGAAATCATCCAAAGTAGTTCGCATGTCGAAGCATCGGGTATCCAATCTCGCTACCTGATCGCCGCCGATGGACTGCACTCTTCTGCGAGGAAGCAACTTAACCTAGGAATTGGCGTTAAGAGTAGGACAAGGCCACGCTATGGTCTGCGGCAACATTTCGAGATCGCACCGTGGTCAGATTTTGTTGAGGTTTATTGGTCGCAGAACGCCGAAGCTTATGTGACTCCGGTGGATCACCAGACTGTCGGCATAGCCGTACTTGGCAATACCTCGCTCAATTTCGAGGAAGTTATCAAGAGCCTTCCCAAATTATCTCAACGCCTTAACTCGGCACCCCCCGTAAGCAAATTGCGCGGAGCCGGTCCTCTCCGCCAACGTGTCCGAGCAAGATCTGTTGGTCGAGTGCTATTAGTTGGAGATGCTGCGGGTTACGTTGATGCACTAACTGGCGAAGGTCTTCGAGTTGGTTTCGCCGAAGGTGAAGCCGCGGTGAGTGCCGTGGTTGCAAATGACCCAAATTCCTACGAAGCCGAGTGGAATGGAATAACCCGCTCGTATCGTTGGCTTACTAGCGGCTTGCTTGGGGCATCTTCAAACCGAATTATCCGACCGATGATTGTGCCTGCTGCGCAAAAATTGCCGTTCGTATTTCGCCGATTGGTTAACACGCTCAAATAGCCTCTGATCACGCAGGTTGAATCCGCGTGCGGAGTAGTGTTCTCTTTGAAATTCGAAAAGATCCTGAGTTAAGGCGGATGGTGACCGTTGCGTTGGCGCAGTTGTCATTGCCTGTTTAGCACCCCAGTGGCTAGGCTCCCGAAGTGATATTAAGAAATGTGAAGGCATTTTCAATGAACTTAATTGAAACCAATGTTCGCAAATTGGATCTTTGGCAGCAAAGGCACCGATTCTCCGCCTTTACGTACGCGGTATTTAAGAAGTTCGGCGATGACCAGGCGGGCAATCATGTCGCGCTGCTAACCTATTTTGCCTTCATATCAACCTTTCCGTTATTGCTTGCGTTGTCGGCTATTCTCGGATTGGTGCTTAGAGGTCATCCCTCGCTTGTGGCTAGCATTCAAACCTCAGCGCTGGCCGAGTTCCCCATCATCGGCACTCAGCTAAGGTCGCAGATTGGGTTGACTTCGCTTGGCCACTCTGCACCAGCGCTCATTGTCGGAATACTCGGTGCCATTCTTGGTGGGCGAGGACTTGCCAATGCGTTGCAGAACACGCAGAACACTCTCTGGAATGTCCCGAAAGTCGATCGTCCTGGCTTTCCCACTAACTATCTGCGCTCTTTCGGTCTGCTCGTATTACTCGGTATCGGAACTATCGTAACTACTGCGGCAGCATCGTTAGTGGGAGCAGGTCATACTCTTGGTCTCACGGGCGCCCCACTTAAAGCCCTGGCCTATGCCCTTTCAATTGTAATTGGTATTGGCCTCTTCCTCGCCGCATTCCGAATTGCCGCCTCTAGAATCATTCCCACTCGCGAATTAGTACTTGGCGCCATTTTGTCGAGTGTCGTCTGGCAAATTTTGCTCAGCTTGGCTGGAATTATTATTAGTCACGACCTCAAACATGCACAAGCTATCGCCGGCTTTTTCGGTGTAGTACTTGGACTACTTGCATGGTTTGGCTTGCAGGCAACGGCCATTGTTTACGCCATAGAAGCAGATGTTGTCCGCGCTCATCATCTATGGCCACGGAGCATCATCCAGCCTCCACTTACAAAAGCCGACAAAGCATTTCTAGTTGAAACCGCTAACGCAGAAAAGCGACTCCCCGAACAAAGGATCACGGTCGAATTCAGCGGTACATGTTAGCTATGTGAAGCGCTAACGCATGAATAAGGCATCTAACCGCTTGGTCGTGAAGTAAAGTCCACTCACGATCATGACAAGGAAATAAAGGACGTGCCCTAAAAGTCCGACACTCAAGGTGCCAAGAGTGAGCCCGCGAATCATCTGAATCGCCTGCCAGAGTGGAAACGCTTCGATAATTCTTTGAATCCATGGCGAAAAGACACTGATAGGAAAGAACGACCCAGAGAATAAAAACATTGGCATCATCGCTATTTGAATCAGGTTCATCTGTTGATAGCTAGTGAAGTATGAGGTTATTGCCATTCCAACGGAGGCAAATCCAAAAGCAATTAAGACCGCAGCCGGTATCGCGAGTATTCCCCACCAACTTGGAATTAGTCCCAATGGCGCCACGACTGCCATGAATCCCACAGCGTAGACAAGTCCTCGCAGGAGTGCCCAGGCGATTTCCCCCAAAGCCACGTCTAGGGGGCCCAACGACGTGGCAAGCATTCCGTGATAGAGGCGAGTTTCGTGCATCTTTTCGAATACGTTCCAGGTTGAATCAAAGATTGCGCCGTTCATTGCACTCGTGGCGAGCAGACCCGGCGCGATGAAAGCAGCGTAGGTGACCATCCGGCCGCCTCCAGAATCTATGCTTCCGACAAACTTTCCAACCCCGTATCCAAAAGAAAAGAGGTAGAGAACTGGCTCGATGAAGCCAGAGACGATGATGATCCAGGTGGAGGACTTGAAGGCTACGAAACTGCGTTGAAGAACCGCGTGCGACCGCCCAGCATAATATCGATCACCCTTTTTGCCCGCCCTGCTCTCGGCGATAGCAACGGCCAATGAAGTGATCATCAGCTTTCCAATCTCCGTGAGTATTGCCGAAAAGCGAAGAATAGGCCCAAAATCAACATGGCCAAAAGATAAGTGAAATGCACGACCACCATGGTCATACTGATCTTGTGCCCGTAGGTGGCATATCGACCAAGTTCTATTGAATGCCAAAGTGGCGAAACCCACCCAAACACTTGAACGGCCAGCGGCATGTTGGTCAGGGGGTAGAAAGTGCCCGAGAATAGAAACATTGGTCCCACAATGAATCGCCCAACGATGGTAAAAAATTTATCTTCATTCTTCGTGTAGGAGGCGACGGCGAGCATTACGGCGCCGTATGCGGCGCCAGAAAAGATTGCTATGGGGATAGCGAGGTAGGAATGCGGAGAATTCATTGCTCCGAACAAGTAGAGGAAAGCTGAATAGACCGCAACACCAAAAATAGTTCGGACCATGGCCGCGAGAAAAACTCCACCTGCGATACTGGATCCTGTTTGTGGAGTCGCATTCATGCCATAAAAAATTCGACTCCATTTGAATCCCTGGAATGTCGGAAAGACGACCTCGTCTTGCGCGCTCTGGATGGCGCTCGCAGCTAGCAGAGCGGGTGCGATGAAAGTCAGGTACGAAACGCCATCAATCCCATGTGGACCCAAATTATGGGAAATTAAAGTGCCGACGCCGACGCCGATTGAAATGAGATACAGGAGGGGATTTAGAACTGTAACGGCGATAATAATCCAGACGAATTTGAGCATTCCCCGAATGCGAGCCTCAAGAATGTACCGCGCTCCAAATTTTGGAACCTTTCGAGTATGCGTTGAAAGAGGCATTAGTCGATCAAACTTCTACCAGTGAGGCGCAAGAATACGTCCTCGAGCGAACTTCGGCGAGCAAGTGACGTCTTGGGATGATGTCCCGCGCGAACAATGTCATCAAGGGCTTCTTCGGCATCATCGGTGTAGAGAAGAATCCGATCGGGCAATACCTCGATGCGTTCGCAGAGTTTCTCCATTTCTATAGCGAGAGAAGCATTTCGGTCTGATCCAAATCGAACTTCCAGAACTTCTTTAGTGGAGTATTTCTTAATGAGATCCGAAGGAGTTCCTTCGGCCATGATGGAACCTTTGTCCATGACCATGAGCCGGTCGCAAAGTTGCTCTGCTTCATCCATATAGTGTGTAGTCAATAAAAGAGTTATTCCGTCCTCTTTCAGGCGAAAAAGTCGATCCCAGAGAATGTGACGAGCTTGTGGATCAAGGCCAGTAGTCGGTTCGTCGAGAATCAATATGTCTGGTTCACTGACTAGGGCTCGCGCGATAGTCAGTCGCCGCTTCATACCGCCGCTTAGTGCATCGACCTTTACGTGGCGTTTCTCTTCAAGTTGGGCAAATTCGAGTAGTTCCTCAATCTTTGCCCGTATGAATTTGTCGGGCAATCCGAAGTAACGTCCGTAAATGTAGAGATTTTCCGAAACAGTGAGCTGAACATCCAGATTATCTTGCTGAGGAACAACCCCTAAGTGGGCACGGATCTGAGGACCCTCGATTTCTGGGTCTTTGCCCAAGACCGAAACGTTGCCAGAAGTACGCTGAGAAGTCGCGGCAATGATCCGCATTGTTGTGGATTTTCCCGCTCCGTTGGGTCCGAGGAAGCCAAACGACTCGCTTTTACGCACGTGGAAGTCGATGTTATCAACGGCAGTGAAGTCGCCATATTTCTTAGTGAGGCCACTCACCTCGATTAGGTTCTCAGACATAGTTACGGAGTCTAACTTCTTATACTCTGTTTCCGTGGGAAGAGTAGTGAAGAATCCAACGGCGCCGCGGACGCGTAAGACGATCATCCTGGAGCGGTTGTGGGCGAGCACGATTTTGCTTTACACCTTCGGCGCGACATTCGTAGTCTGGAAAGCGCTAAGTAAATACGGAGTCAACCCCATAGTTTTCTTTGTCATCGACGCTATTACTTCCTGGATGTATGGGATTGCAACAGCTCGTTTGACTGTGAGCGTCGTCCAACGAGATTGGAAAGCGTCAAGGAAATGGGCCTGGGCATCAGCTCTCAGTTTCGTAACCCCACAAATATATATCTTGATTGCTGCACAGCATGCACCGCGTGATGTCTACTTGATAGTCATTGCTGTCATTTCCTTCATGATCCTTCTAGCATTGGCGACGTTGATAGTTCAAGTCAAGAAAACCAACAATCTTTCTAAGCGAGACTAACAATGCAAGAGTTCTCAGACTTCTTGGCTAAGCAATCGCCGTTCGACGCCCTCACGGCCGACGATATCGAGCGCTTGGCTAGCAGGGTGGAGGTCGAGTACTTCGGCAACGGAATGGTGATTGTTAGCGCAGGATCGCCCCCCTTGGATCACATTTATATCGTCCGAACAGGATCGGTAGAAGTGCTAGATCGTGGAAATGTCATCGATCAGCTCTCACCTGGAGACGCCTTCGGACATATCTCGGTTTTAACGGGTCTGCCGCCCCAATATTCGGTGCGCGCGTCTGAAGAGACTCTTTGCTATCGCCTCCCGGATCCTCGAACCATTGTTCGCGATTCCAGCGCTCTGCAGTTCAATCACTTTGGCACCGTTGTCACGCGACATCGGTTAACATCAAATGCTCTGTTGTCAGATAC
Organism: Actinomycetes bacterium; assembly: GCA_031360585.1. Lineage (GTDB taxonomy): Bacteria > Actinomycetota > Actinomycetes > Nanopelagicales > Nanopelagicaceae > QYPT01. The sequence goes on from JANMBV010000110.1 coordinate 11,189, forward strand.
TCAATCCAACGTCACTCGCTACATGCGCAAGATTGTCTGGTGCGATGCGACGGATTCAGTGCGCAAGGTGGCCAAAGCGATTACCGACGCGGAGCAATCTTGCGCGCTTATCAAATCAAGAACTGACTTAGGTCTCGTCACTGATCGCGATTTCCGGAGCAAAGTCGGAGTCGGTGATGTGAGCATCGACGATCCGATCCACCTGATTATGAGCTCTCCTGTAATTATGGTTCCAAATAACACGACTCTGGCCGCCGCATTCCTTCTTATGGTGGAAGCCGGAGTACATCACCTCGTGGTAATTGACGAGCATGAGAAGCCCGTTGGCGTCGTTAGGGCAATGGATTTGTCTTCGGTTGAACTTCGCAATCCGCTGCTGATTCGTTCAGCGATCGAATCGGCGCAAAGCATCCACGAACTTTCTACGGCATCCAAATTGCTCTTGCCCTCCCTCGTTGAATTGCACGACACAGGTATCCCCGCCCTCCATGTTGGAGCGCTCATGTCGGCAATTGTCGCAGCGATTCTCACGCGAGTATTGGATCTAACAGATGCAGTCGAAAGCCCGATAACTCATTCCTGGCTCATTCTGGGATCCATGGCACGGCGAGAACCCCTTCCAATTTCTGATGTTGATACTGCCATTGTCTGGGCGGATCTACCGAATTCGGTGGATCTCTCAGATGAAATCCAAAACGGCGCAAAACAGGTACTCAACTTAATGGAGCAATGCTCGCTTCACCGATGTCCGAACGGCGCCAATGCGGACAATCCACTCTTTAGCCGATCGCGGTCAGCGTGGATCGAGATCTCCCAAGGTTGGCTCTCGGATCCTTCTCGCGCAGGAGCGCTGCTTCTCTCTTCAATCGCAGCCGATAGCCAACCTCTTACGCAGTTGACTCTTGGTCGCACGATCACAGACACGATCCGCACAACCACTCGTAGCCGGGATTTTCTAGCAGAACTCCTTAGGTTCACACTGGCCAAGAAGCCACCAGTTGGTTTCGTTAGGGGCTTTGTAGTTGAGCATTCCGGCGAAAATCAAGGGGAGTTAGATTTGAAAAAAGGCGGCTTAACGCCGATCTCTTCTCTAGCACGGTGGCTCGCAATCGCCCAGGGCGATGTCCGCGGAGGAACTATTGATCGTTTGAAACGTGCTGCATTGTGCGGCTCATTGAAGGAGGATGAGGCAGGCATTCTCACGACTGCCTTCGAGGATATTTATCAGCTAATTTTTGAGCAAGAGATCATGTCGATCCGGAGCGGGAAAGAGGGTTCCAGTTGGATATCTCCCCAGAATCTTGATTCGCTGACAAGGAGGCATCTACGTGAGTCATTTCGCGCGGTGGCAGCAATCCAAAATCGCATTCAGGGCGAGTGGGAATCGAGAGTCACTTGAGGTGGTTCGAAAAACTAAATCGCACTGCCAAGCCAGATCTTGAGTCGAATTGGCGGACAATCGATTACTGCGCTATCGATATTGAAACCACGGGTTTAGATTTCAAAACCGATGAGATCATTTCCATTGGCGTAGTGCAGGTCCAATCCGCACGCATAATTGCCGAGGCAAACTACTACCGAGAGGTTCGTCCCAAACGGATGCCATCTCCAACGTCTATTCGGATTCACGGTATTAGAGCAGTTGATCTTGCGGACGCATCACCGATCGAGGTAGTAATGCCAGAATTTGCTAATTTATTGAGAGGTCGCGTTGTGCTCGCACATGCCGCGTGGGTGGAGAACGCTTTTCTTAAGGAACGCCTCGAGAATCTGAAATTTGAATTTTCAAAGCGATTGATCGATACTGCCAGTCTTGCTAGAACATGCGAGATTGTCGAAGATAATATTGATCGTGAGCCGTCACTAGAATTTTTGGCGAGAACTCTCAAATTGCCTGTCTATTCTCCTCACCACGCGTTAGGTGATGCGCTTACAACCGCCATCATTTTCCTTGCTCTGGCGACAGAAATCGAACGCCGAAATATGGAAAAGGGTGAGTCGATGTTGACGCTTCGAGAGTTACTCAAAATGTCGGAAAAATCTGCTCGAACGCGATGGTGACTACTCATTGCTCATGCACTAGCGTGAGCTCATGCCAAATATGCATTCGTCGGCCGTAATTAGAAAAGCAGTAATTCCCGCTGCAGGCATGGGCACCCGTTTTCTTCCGGCAACGAAAGCGATGCCGAAGGAGATGTTGCCCGTCGTTGATGAGCCGGCAATCCAATATGTGGTGGAAGAGGCCGCCATGGCGGGTTTGACGGAAATCGTTATGGTTACTGGGCGCAATAAACGAGCCCTTGAAGATCACTTCGATCGTGCCGCAGAGCTGGAGGATATGCTGGAGAAGGAGGGGCGTTTTGATCTGCTGGCAACCGTCAGGCAATCTACTGAGATGGCGAACATGCATTATGTTCGCCAAGCGTATCCCCGTGGCCTTGGAGACGCCGTTCTTACTGCTGCAGCATTCGTCGGCGATGAACCTTTCGCGGTTCTCCTTGGTGATGATCTGATTGATCCGCGCGACCCTATTTTGCCCAGCATGATCGCGGCGCATAGGCATTTTGGCGGTGTCATCCTGGCTCTCATGGAAGTTCCGGTCAGTGAGATATCTCTTTACGGTGTAGCAGCCGTCGCGACAATAGCTCCAACTCCTGGATTCGAGAACATCCTGCGGGTAACTGGCGTGGTTGAGAAACCATCTGCTGAAAGTGCACCGAGCAATTTTGCGCTAATAGGTCGATATCTCTTAACTCCTGAAATCTTCGACGTACTGCAAGAAACAGAACCTGGACGGGGCGGAGAAATTCAATTGACTGATGCAATTCAGGAACTAACGCAGCGGCCAGAGAGAGGCGGCCCTGTTCACGGAGTTATTTTCAAAGGACGTCGCTACGACACTGGCGACAAGTTGGGTTATCTGCAAGCTGTGGTACGACTGGCGGTAGAACGCGAAGACCTGGGGCCTGGCTTTAGGAATTGGCTTAAGAAATTCGTCCAAGAACTCACAGAGTAGTCTGCATACTCGTGATTACTCGCCTCTCCACACTCATACTGCAAAGTAGACCTCCGGAAGGACCGATGGTCGTCGGGATCACCGGCGTGGACGCATCTGGAAAATCGGTGATGACGACTTTGTTAGCTGAAGAGCTGGTTCGTTCAGGTATCTCGGTCCAGGTTGTTCGTCTGGATGATTTTCATCTCATGCGCAACGAACGACATGTTGAGGGTCTGTCGGAGCCCGTTCAATTCTATGAACATATATTTGACTTTGAACGTTTGAGAAATGAAATTCTCAAACCAATCAGAGATGAAGGAAACTTGGAGACGACACTTATCTGTTTGGATGTGCTAGAAAATACTTGGACGGTCGAACGTCAGTATTTAGTGAATGATGGCACAGTTGTTTTATTAGAGGGCGTCTTCCTGTTTCGTCCGGATATCGCGCACTTTCTAGACCTGATCATCTATTTGCATGTGGATGATGTCTCACCGACACAGAGGAAGTATTTAGAAGAATATCCAGCTGAACGCAACGCCGACGTGATTATTGATAATAATGACTGGCAGAATCCAATTGCAACCAAGTGGCACGAGGCGACATAGTCATTGCACAGTTACGTCGACGGTATGCCAACCTTCTGCGCCATTGGGCGCTACAGGAACACTCTTGCTTGATTGAAGCGCTCCCGTTCCATCTGTTGCTCTTACCGAAATAGTCCTCATTCCTGATTTCGCATCCCAATCAATCCACCACTGCCGCCACGTGGTTTTGGCAAGTGCGGGCCCAAGTGTTGCGGTGCGCCACGGCTCCTTATCCACTTGAACTTCAACTTTGGATATTCCACGCGTTGGTGCCCAGGCGACCCCTGCGATAACCCTCTTGCCCGCCTTCACCGAACTTCCGATTACTGGCGTATCGACTCTTGATGAAGTTTTGATAGGTGCCCGTGCGGACCAACCTCGGGGAATCCAATATCCTTGCGCTCGATCAAAACGAGTTAGCTCGATTCGAGTGAGCCACTTTGTTGCAGAGACGAAGCCATATAAGCCCGGGACGATTACACGTGCAGGGAAGCCATGGTCTATCGGCAATGGTTCTCCGTTCATACCGATGGCAATCATCGCGTCTCGACCATCAAGTGCCGCCAGTGGGAAGCCAGCAGTAAAGCCGTCAATCGAATGTCCCATTACCTGATCGGCCGAGCCATTGGGTGAAGCCTCCTTTATCAAGTCATCGAGGCGAATCCCAAGCCACCGTGCATTCCCTACCAGGCCTCCGCCAACTTCATTGGATACACAAGCAATGGTGTCATCGAGTTGGAAAACTGGCCTATTTGTCAGTTCCTTGTAAGTAAATTCTGTGGGATTGTCCACCATGCCATCAATTCGAAGGCGCCAGGTGTCTATGTTGATATTTGGGACGACGATTGCCGTATCGATACGGTAGAACTCATTATTGGGCGTGAAGAGTTTCGACAGTCCCGGGGTGGTCAGGGCCGGGTCAGGTGGCGGTGGCGGCAAGAACTTCAGTGCTTTAGGTAAGACAATATTTAGCCTTTTCAATTGTGCGCTAGCGTGATTATGAAAGAAATTGCCGACGACAACTGCGCTGGCTGATCCTAGGGCGATGAAGCCCACGGTTTTGAGCAAGTCCCGGCGATATATGGCTCCATCCTCAACGTCAGTGAGTCTTCGGCGGTTGTTCAATATGCGCAGGATCCAGAGAGTCGTGCCACCGCTAACCACTGACGGAAGTAACGAGAGCACGTCAGAGTTTGCATCAAAAACCGATGAGGTTGCGCCGAGAACCGTCATAACAATCACTATTGATTGCGCGCGTCTTTTCTTTCCAGAAAAATAGGAATGCCCAATAAGTATTGCTAAAATCAAAACCACTGTATAGATAGTGATTACTAGTGCTCTCTTGTCATCAACCCCGAACGTTCTGATCGCGAATTCCTTAAGACTGGCCGGTACGTGATCGATAACGCGGTTCCCAATTGACAC
>JANMBV010000055.1:0-2031 GCA_031360585.1 Actinomycetes bacterium
AGGCTGGAATACGACAGCACAGCCAGGAGTGCGCCTGCGAAGATCTCCAGCAGCAAATCGCTGGTCAGCGAGGCCAGCAAGGCCTTGACGGCTGCCGCCTGCGTCAGCACATTGGCGGATTGCGTCACCAGGCTCAGCGCCAACAGCATCAGCCCCAGCCCGATCAGCACGCGGCCCACGCGGCCAATGGTGGTGGACTGGCGCGTGATGAACAGCACTACGCCAACGAAAATAAACAGGGGTGAGAGCCACGACAGATCGCGCGAAAAAGCCACCGCCATCAGACTGGTGCCAATGTCGGCCCCCAGCATCACGGCCAGCGCAGAGGGCAGCGCCATCAGGCCCTGGCCGACAAAGGCCGAGACGATGAGCGCCGTAGCAGTGCTGCTCTGCACCAGCGCCGTCACTCCTACACCCGACATGGCGGCAGTAAACCGGTTGGTGACGCTTTTGGCCAGCACGTTGCGCAGGCTGGCGCCCAAAACCCGCAGGATGCCAGTGCGCACCAGGTGCGTGCCCCAGACCAGCAGGGCAATGGCGGCCAGAAGGTTGAGCAGGTGGGTCAAAGCGGGGCGGTGTCGGGTCGGATTGTGAAGGCTGGCTTTAGCTGATTGGGCGTCATCATGCGCGATTGCCCGTCATTATCTGCCCCGCCGCACGCGCCGCAGCTCGTCCAGTATCAGGCAAACCGCGCCGATGCTGATCGCGCTGTCGGCAACATTGAAGGCCGGGAAGTGCCCACCGGGAAACACCGGAGCCATCCAGCGCCAGTGAAAATCCAGAAAGTCCACCACATAGCCGTGCACGACGCGGTCAATCACATTGCCAATGGCCCCGCCCAGAATGCAGGCCATGGCAAACGAAAACAGTTTCTGGCCGGGGTGCGACTTGAGCATCCACACAATAAAGCCCGCTGCCAGCAGGCCGATGCCAGTAAAAAACCAGCGTTGCCAACCCCCGGCACCGGCCAGAAACGAAAACGCTGCCCCGGTGTTATGCGCCCGCACCACGTTGAAGAAATTGGTGACATGGGTGCTGTCGCCCAAGCTGTAGTAGCCGACGATCAGCACCTTCGTGAACTGGTCCGCAATGATGATGATGGCGGCCAGCGCCAGCCAGGTCAGCATGCTGCCAACCGAAGAGCCTGCCGTGAAAGTTCTGCCTCCTTTCGCCATCAAGCAAACTCCCTGACTTCACCCGCGCCGTAAAGGTTGCTGGTGCAGCGGCTACAAATGGTGGGGTGGGCTGCATCCATGCCAATTTCGTCACGGTAATGCCAGCAGCGCTCGCATTTGGTGCTTTTTGAGGTGCTAGCCCTTGTGGACAGTCCATCACCAGCTATTAATTCAATAGTCGATGTGATGAAGACGAATTTCAGGTCATCCCCCAGGCTGTTGAGCAAGGCATGATCCTGCGCGTTGACCGTGAGTTCCACACTGGCTTGCAGGGATGATCCAACCTTGCCGTCGGCGCGCAAAACCTCAATGTCCTTGTTCACGGCATCGCGGATCTCGCGGATGCGGCTCCATTTGGCCAGCAGCGCCTCATCTGGCGCGGCAAGCGTCGCGTAGGTTTGTGTGTAGATGCTCTCGGAGTTGCCCACCAGCTTCCACGCCTCTTCCGCCGTAAAGCTTAAAAACGGCGCCATCCAGGGCAGCATGGCGTGGGTGATCTGGTGCAGCGCGGTTTGCGCACTGCGCCGCGCGAGTGATTTGGCAGCGGTGGTGTAGAGCCGATCCTTCAACACGTCCAGGTAAAAGCCGCCCAGGTCTTCGCTGCAATACAGCTGCAGCTTGGTGACCACAGGGTGGAACTCATACACCTCGTAGTGCGCCAGGATGTCGGCTTGCAACTGCGCCGCACGACTCACGGCGTAACGGTCGATCTCCAGCATCTGATCCAGCGGCACCGGATCTTTGGCAGCATCAAAGTCGCTGATGTTGGCCATCAGGAATTTGAGCGTGTTGCGAATGCGCCGGTAGGTGTCCACCACGCGGGCGAGGATTTTGTCGTCGATCCCCAAGTCGCCCG
>JANMBV010000007.1:0-21058 GCA_031360585.1 Actinomycetes bacterium
CCGTTCGTGCGGAACAGACCCTACCAGCGTGGCGGGGGTTGAACTCACAGGTTCAAAAGACACCATGGTGCATGTCCAAAACCTGTGGTCAAAGAATCCTTGCCCTCGCCTTCGTGAGTGCCCTGATCGCGGGGCTAACTATATCCCCCTCTGAAGCGGCTCATTTCAATCGCCAGGGTGTTGTCACCCAAGTGCTGGCACGAGTTCCAGTGAAAGGTAGGGCTCCTAAAACGGGTTATTCACGGGCTCAATTCGGTCAGAGGTGGGCTGATACCAATCACAACGGGTGCGATACAAGAAATGATATTTTGAAAAGAGATCTGACCAATGTGGTATTTCGGGCAAGGACTCATGATTGCGTTGTTCTTACTGGGATTTTGCGTGATCCATATTCGGGCACCAATATTTCCTTTGTCAGGGGAGTTGCCACCAGTGCCTTGGTGCAGATCGATCACATCGTTTCACTTTCCAATGCATGGCAGACGGGTGCATTTAAATTATCACTCGCCACTCGAACTCAGATGGCGAATGATCCACTGGAACTTTTGGCGGTCAAGGGTTCGCTCAATTCGCAAAAGAGCGATGGGGATGCAGCGACCTGGCTGCCACCGTTGAAGAGTTATCGTTGTGCATTTGTTGCTCGACAAGTTGCTGTGAAAGCGAAATATGGATTGTGGCTGACTCGGCCTGAGAAGGACGCAATTCTTAGAGTGTTGAAGCTTTGCCCCAATCAACTGTTGCCGCAGTAGAGCCCGGACAGCCCGTCCTAAATGTTCATTGAAACGCTATCGACTAGCAACTCAGTCATTTATCATTGGACACCCCGGACGCCTTCAATCTAACCATGGAAAAATTACTCGAAGAACTAAAAGATTTGCCCGCCCCTTGGCTACGAGATAACTGTAGTTGCCAAGATTGCCGCCACCAAGGAAATGGTCAGCGTCTTCGTTCGGTACTCGAACTACCAGATGACATTGAGATCATCGGGATCAGCGAAGAAGACCGCGTGATCACCGTGGAATTCTCGGATGGACACCTAGGGACCATGAAAATTGAGGAACTAGTGAGTATGCGAAATATTCCAATCGACGCTCGCGCTTCATCTAGCAAGATTCTCTGGAATGCCTCAGATGAAACCGTGTCTCCCTTCAATTGGGCTGAATACCTTGATGACACGGAAGTCCGGCGAAGAGCTCTCACTCATATTCAGACTCACGGCTACTGCATTATTCGTGGAGTCCCAACGGAATCTGGGGCGGTGCTAGAAGTGATCAAGAGTTTTGGTTTTGTTCGAGCAACTAATTATGGAGAGCTATTCAATGTTCGGGTTAAGGCAGATCCGAGCAATATGGCTTTCACATCACTTGCTATTGCGCCACATACTGATAATCCCTATCGGAATCCAGTGCCTACCATTCAATTGCTTCACTGCCTTGAAACTACCGTTGACGGGGGATTGTCAGGGCTTGTTGACGGCTTTCTTGTCGCTAAAAAACTGCTTGAGACGGATCCAAAATCTTTTGATTTACTTTCGACCACTAATTTCCTCTTTAGGTATGAGAGTGCAACCACGGTACTTGAGTCTCATTCCACAATCATTGAATTAGGGGCGCAAGGCCAAGTGGTCGGCATCCGTTGGAATGATCGGTCAATCTCACCTCCGCTCAATCCAGAGAATTCAGAGCGAGTTTTCGAGGCCATGCGTGCATTTGCGAAGATTGCCAATGATTCAGATCTAGCGATCGAATTTCGTCTCGAACCAGGTGATTGCGTTATTTTCGACAATACTCGCCTTTTGCACTCTCGTACTGCCTATGAATCTAGCGGTAGGCGTCACCTGCAAGGAGCATATGCAGATCTAGATTCCCTTCACAGCTCCTTGGCCATACTGAACCGGACGACGCATGACCGCATATGAAGAATTGGTCGAGCTCTTTGATTCAGGCGGCTCTGCAGAATATCTGGGCGAATCCGTCACAATGAGAGATCACATGCTGCAATGTGCCGATCATGCGGTTCGAGATGGCGCAAGCGGTGAGTTGATCGTTGCAGCCTTAACTCATGACATTGGCCATCTGCTCATTTCAGACGCATTGTCGTTGCAGGAGTCCAATATCGATGCCCATCATCATGAGCTGGGCGCGAGTTGGTTGGCAGAACGATTTCCCGAATCTGTCAGTGAGCCAGTTCGGTTGCATGTGGCCGCAAAACGCTACTTAGTGAGTACTAACCCAAATTATTTTGAGAGACTCTCGCCTGCCAGCGCCCACACTTTCAATGTACAAGGCGGAAAGATGAGCGAAGACGAGATTCTCGAATTTCGCTCTCACCCGTCGTACGGATCCGCGATTCAAGTGCGACTTTGGGATGACATGGGGAAAGCCGCAGGGTTCCGAACCTCTGATTTGTCAGCCTTTGAAGCTTTAATTAACACGACTGCCATGCACCAAACTAGAAGCCGGTAGTCTTTGATCTTTGATTTGAATTAGGAGACTAGTGAGCGCTGGCGCGATAACGGTCATATGAGTCGTGGATTTCCTTCTCGGCCTCTTCGCGCCCGACCCATGTGGCACCCTCAACGCTCTTGCCCGGTTCTAGATCTTTGTAGACCTCGAAGAAATGTTTGATTTCTAGGCGATCAAATTCAGGAACATCGGTGATTTCCCTGATGTGCTCTTTTCGAACATCTCCAGCAGGCACGCAGAGAAGTTTGTCATCTCCTCCTGCCTCATCGCGCATGCGGAACATCCCGACGACCCGGCATTTGACCACACAACCAGGAAACGTTGGCTCGTCCAGCATCACGAGTGCGTCGATAGGGTCGCCATCTTGACCGAGGGAGTCGTCAACGAAGCCGTAATCCCAGGGATATCGGGTAGAAGTGAAGAGCATTCGATCAAGGCGGATCTTGCCCGTTTTGTGGTCGACTTCGTATTTATTTCGGCTGCCTGCCGGGATTTCAACGATGACATCAAAAGTCATGTGGGACACGGCAACTCCTTTTGGTTACGAACAAAAGTGGGGTGAGCGACGGGGCTCGAACCCGCGACATCTCGGACCACAACCGAGTGCTCTACCAGCTGAGCTACGCCCACCATGAGGTGCAAATACTACCTGCCTTATTACTCCTCTTTATTCGCACTCTTGTCAGGATCCGAGCTTGGAGCGGATAAGAAGATCGCCTCGCGGTAGTACTTCAATTCGTTGATCGAATCCTTGATGTCACCTAGGGCTCTATGGTTCCCACTCTTTGCAGGGGCGTTGAAGTAGACCCGCGGATGCCAACGCCTTGCCAATTCCTTAATGGAGGAGACATCCACGGTTCGGTAATGCAGGTACTCGCTCAGGCGTGCCATGTCCCGGGCGATGAAATTTCGGTCCACACTCACGGAGTTGCCGGCAAGTGGCGATTTACCCGGTTGCACACCGGCGCTCTGCAGGTAGGCCAGGATCTGATCTTCGGCAGCACTCACGGAAATGCCGCCCGGGATCTGGGTGATAAGGCCCGATTTGGTGTGCATGGACGTGACGAATTCGTTCATCCCAGAGACTTGAGCTACGTTGGCGTGGATCACCACATCCACGCCTTCTCCGATGAGGTTCAGATCTCCATCGGTTACGAGCACCGCGATTTCGACAAGGACATCCGATTCCAGCGATAGCCCGGTCATCTCGCAATCGATCCAGACCAGTGGTGGAGCGTCATTTGCCATAGCGTCACTTTAGATGATGCCCCTTCATCGTAGGTATTTCACTCTCCGTTCACCTTCTATTAACCTAACTTCCACGTAATTCCACCTGGGGGCGAGCAGGATCGCCTTGTGTCCCAAACCCTGGTTTCTGCCTCAGAGGGCGGAATGCCAGCCAAACGGGAGATCACGACGCAGCCTCGATTCTCTGATCGAGTATTTCGCGGGGTCGTAACTAGTGGTGCCCTTTCATCTCTAGCAATCTTGGGGCTGATCTTTTTCTTCCTGACCTACCAGGGCTTCTCTGTTCTGCGCTCGCAAGGTCTCTATTTCGTTACGGGCAGCAACTGGCAAGTGGTCCAAGATGCCGCGGGCAATATCGATCCCAAGCAAACACAATTTGGAATTGCAGCGATGCTCATTGGCACCTTGCTCTGCGCTCTTATGGCGATTGTCATCGCCGTTCCGATCTCAGTTCTCTCTGCGCTATTTTTAAATTTCTACGCACCACCTTTCGTTAAGAAGGTCATGGTCTCAGTCGTTGATCTGATGGCCGCATTTCCTTCCATCCTCTTTGGCCTTTGGGGGTTCTTCATCCTCATGCCCAGCGCCGAATATTGGGCAAAGCTGCTCCATAAATATTTTGGGTTTATTCCATTTTTCAAGATGGAAGTGCCGGTATTCACGCGTTCACCCTTTATCGCCGGTCTCGTACTTGCCATCATGATCATCCCGATAGTTACTTCTGTCGCTCGCGAGATCTTTAGTCAAACGCCGCTAGATCGAATTCAAGCCGCATATGCTCTGGGGGCCACTCGCTGGTCCATGATCCGCGCGGTGGTCCTTCCATTTGGTCGCAGTGGAATTGTTGGCGGCGCGATGTTGGGGCTAGGACGTGCGATGGGAGAGACTGTTGCGGTCTACTCCGTGCTTAATATTGTTTATCAAATTAACTGGCACGTTCTGCTGGGCGCTGGAGGAAATGTTGCTTCGATGATCTTATTGAAGTTCGGTGACGCCGGTCCGGAGGAAATAAAGGCCCTTATGGCCGCGGGTCTAGTGCTCTTCCTCCTGACTCTTGTGGTGAATTCGATCGCAGACTTCATCGTCCGATGCTCTGGCGGTAAGGGTCGATGACCACCACAATTCGCCCACAAAAACCGTGGCAGGCTTCGCCATCCCAGAGGTTGATTTCTGCTTCCGTGCTCGCGCTGTCGGTGGCCGCTTCCTTCTTAATTGTTGCCTTGACCCCAATGAAGGGCAAACTTGCCTATTTCGTGGTCTTCTTCCTCGCTTTTGCGCTCCTTGATTTCATTTTTCACTTTGCAAGTCGTGGTTTGTCGGCTGCGAAGGATTCGCTGGCTCGTGCGGTTATTGTCTTAGGAATTGCCCTCGGTGTTTTCCCGATTATTAGTATCTTGGCGACAGTCTTTGTCCGCGGTTACAAGGGACTGCACTGGGGACTTTTCACGCATGATATGAAACTCAATAGCGTCTCTGACCCCATCGGACAAGGTGGATTACTACATGCACTCACCGGCACCACGCTATTGGTTCTCGTTGCGCTGATAATAAGCGTGCCACTGGGAATATTGACAGCGGTTTACATGACAGAAGTGCGTGGGAGATTTCTTAAACCGATCAAGTTCCTGGTGCAGGCGATGAGCGGTGTGCCTTCGATCGTCGCTGGACTTTTTATTCTCTCATCAATTGTCTACACGGTTACAAAATCGTATTCGGGTTTTGTTGGGTCTTTGGCGCTTTCAATTCTGATGATTCCAACAGTAGCCAGGACTTCTGAGGAGGTCTTGCTTCTGATTCCCAATGACCTACGGGAGGCGGGTACAGCCCTTGGCGGAACTCAGTGGCGAACGGTGGCCATGGTTGTAGTTCCAGCAGCGCGTAGTGGTCTGGTGACGGCAATGATTTTGGGAGTTGCTCGGATCGCCGGCGAGACTGCGCCAATTATCTTGCTCACGGGTGGTGGAGATTCCGTGAACGCCAATCCATTCCACGGTCCCATGGGCTCATTGCCGTTCTATATTTGGAAGTCCTATGCCGTGGGGACTCCAGAATCGATCACACGTGCATGGGCTGGCATATTTGTACTGTTGACAATTGTGCTCATTCTGTTTATTTCAGCGCGAATATTGAGTGGAAGAAAGGCAAGTAAATGAGCCAAGTCGACGAACAAGAGAATTCCAGCCATGACGGGGCCAGAAGTGAGTTGACATCATCGCTGGCCAAACTTGCCAATTCGCATGCACCATCGACCTCACTTGGATCGCGTGCTGTAGGCATCGGCCTTGAAGCGCGTGGGATCCACGCTTGGTATGGAGATCATCTAGTCCTCGAAGATGTCTCACTTGATTTTTGGTCAGGAACTGTCACGGCTCTCATTGGGCCCTCGGGATGCGGAAAATCTACTTTTATCCGCACGCTCAATCGCATGCATGAATTCATACCCGGTGCCGCCATGGCTGGGCAGGTTCTTCTAGACGGAGAAGATGTTTACGCTCCTGGCGTTGACGTGACGAAAATTCGGTTGAAAATTGGAATGGTTTTTCAGAAGCCAAATCCCTTTCCATCCATGACAATTTCAGAAAATGTACTTGCCGGACTCAAACTGGCTCAAATCAAAACGGAGAACAAGGATGATCTCCTGGAGGAGTGCCTCGAACGCGCCGGCTTATGGACTGAAGTGAAGGATCGCCTCGGCGCCTACGGCGGTTCGCTCTCTGGTGGACAACAACAGCGTCTCTGCATTGCTCGCTCTCTGGCGGTGCGTCCGGAAGTTCTCCTCATGGACGAGCCGTGTTCCTCACTCGATCCTGGGTCTACCCTCAAAGTCGAGGAGACAATCGCCCACCTGGCCACTTCGATGGCCGTAATAATTGTTACTCACAATATGCAGCAAGCCGCCCGTGTCTCGGATTACACAGCCTTCTTCCTATCAGATGGTGGGCCAGGCAAGATGGTCGAGGTAGGACCGACAGGTGAGATCTTCTCACGACCAAAAGATAAGCGCACAGAGAATTACGTCACTGGTCGATTTGGGTAATCAACCCCAACTGTTCATCTAGTCGTCAAGCTCCATTTGGCTTCTTTCACCTAACCGTTCAACGGGCTTCCGTAGTTTCGCCCCTGTAAGCGTTCCTAAAACTACGAGGGGAAGTACATGAAAAATACGAAGACCTTGAAGATTGTAGTTGCTGCACTTGCAGTGACTCTCTTCGCGGCGCAACCTGCATCAGCCAGCGTTAACCTAACTGGCGCAGGGTCAACATTTGCAATCCCGTTGCTGGATGCCTGCAAGGCTGGCTATACGGCAGAAACTGGAAATACCATCACGTACTCTGGCGGAGGCTCTGGAGCCGGTCGCGCAGCATCTGACAAAGGTATTGGCGATTTCAATATCTCTGATACTCCACACACAGGCGCAACCCGCCTGGACAGCGTCATTCACATCCCAGTTTTCGCAGCCCCAATCGCTGTTATGTACAACCTTCCGATTCGACAAGTTTTGAATCTTTCGCCTGCAACCATTGCCGGAATCTTCGGCGGAACGATCACCAAGTGGAACGACAAGGCAATTGTTGCTGACAATAATCGTACTTATAAAACAACTGATTACAAGAAGAATGCAAATGGCGACGTAATCAAAGATAAGAAAGGCGCACCAGTAGTTTTGAGAGTGCGAACAGTCAAGACACACCTCACTATGCCGGCGCAGAAAATTCAAGTTGTTTACCGTTCAGATTCATCGGGAACTTCTGGTAACTTCACCAATTTCCTACACGGTACGGCGCCATCAGTTTGGCCCCAGGCTGGAAATGGTGATTTCAAGGCAAGCTTCCCAGGTAGCATCAATGCTGTTGCAAACCTTGGTCGCATTGTTGCAGCGGCTGGATCATCCGGAGTGGCTGCACTGGCTGGAAAGACTAAGTACTCCATCACTTACTCTGAGAAGAATTACGCGAAGGCTGCTGGGCTGAATGTTGCCAACATCGAGAACGCGGCTGGCAATTTCCAGGCTCCTAATGCTGGAGGCACCTCTGCATTCTTGGGAAGTGCCACCTTCGATCCGAATGGCTTCTTGACCTTCAACTACAGTTCGACTGTGGCTGGGGCATACCCGTTGGGAATCGTTTCCTACGCACTCGTTGATACCAATACCAAGAATGCTGATGCAGTGAAGTCATTGTTCACCTACATCTTGGATCCGAAGTGCCCAGGCACTGATCCTTCACTTGAGTACACAACTATCACAGGTGCCTTGCATGACCTTGACGTCAAGCAAATTGCGAAGATCGGGAAGTAATTGGCCGATCGGTTTAAGAGGCAAGGCAGTCGATGAAATCGACTGCCTTGCCTTCACTTCCGGTCAATAGAGTGTGTAGGCTTATAAATAGTTGAAAACAATCGGGGGAAGTACATGAAGATTTCAAAGAACTGGAAATTTGCAGTCGCCACTTTCGGAGTCATCGCACTGGCTTTGACCTCTTGTTCATCCAAGTCGACTCCATCCCATAGCGCAACGGCAATCAATTTGACTGGATCTGGTTCGACATTCGTAATCCCACTTTTGGATTCCTGCAAGGCGGGGTTTACAGCCACTACAGGTAACACCTTTACGTATTCGGGTGGAGGCTCTGGCGCAGGACGTTCGGCATCGGACAAGGGCATTGGGGATTTCAATTTCTCTGACACTCCACACACTGCCGCGACGAGATTACCAACGGTGATCCATGTGCCAGTCGTTGCCGCACCGATCGCGGTGATGTACAAACTCGACACAGCTCAGAGCCTTAATTTTTCTCCAGCCACCATTGCGGGAATCTTTGGCGGAACGATCACAAGGTGGAATGATGCGGCAATCGTTGCCGACAACAAGAAACTTTCTGCAACGTACAATTTTCCCGCACAGAAGATTCATGTCATCTATCGGGCTGATTCCTCAGGTACATCTGGCAATTTCACGAATTTCTTGTACGGGATGGCACCATCAGTTTGGACTAAACCTGGTAACAATGATTTCAAGTCAAGTTTTCCAGGCAATCTGAATTCGGTGGCTAACTTGGGCAGAATTGTTGCCTCGGCAGGATCTTCGGGCGTTTCTGCTCTGGCTGGTTCAACGATGTATTCAATTACATACGCGGAGAAGAACTATGCAAAGGCAGCCGGTTTGCAAGTTGCCGATATCAAGAACGCGGCGGGAAATTATCAAGCGCCAAACAGTGCAGGTACATCTGCCTTTCTTGGTGCGGCTACTGTGGATCCAAGCGGTTTCCTTACCTTCAATTATCAAACGTCGGCACCGCAGGCCTATCCGCTCGGTATCGTCTCGTACGCTCTGGTGGATACAAAGGCCAAGAACTCCGCGGCATTGAAGAGCTTCTTAAATTACATCGTGAATCCAAAGTGTCCTTCCACGGATCCTTCTTTGGAGTACGCCACGGTCACTGGTTCGCTCTTGGCGCTGGATAGAGTCCAAATTGCAAAGATTGGCTAATTACCCGAATTAACAATCTTGTTATAAAAGTATGGAATTGCTGAAAATCTGCAGTGCGCCTGGCAGGAATCGAACCTGCGACAACCCGCTTAGAAGGCGGGTGCTCTATCCGACTGAGCTACAGGCGCGTGGGTTGGAGCTAGTTTTCGATACGGAGTCTAGCGACTCGAACCACTAAGGTTTCATTCCATGGCTGAGTTCATTTATACGATGAAAAAGGCGCGCAAGGCGCACGGTGAAAAGGTAATTCTGGATGATGTGACCCTTGCCTTTTATCCAGGTGCCAAGATCGGCGTCGTGGGCCCCAACGGAGCGGGTAAGTCCACCGTTCTACAGATCATGGCAGGGTTGCAACAACCATCTAATGGTGAGGCGTTCCTATCTCCTGGATACTCGGTGGGCATCTTACTTCAGGAGCCGCCGTTAAATGATGAGAAGAATGTTCTGGAGAACGTGCAAGAAGGTGTCGCTGAGACCATGGCTCTCATGGCGAGATTCAATGCTGTCAGTGACGAGATGGCCAATCCCGATGCTGACTATGACAAATTGTTGGCTGAGATGGGAAACCTCCAAGAGCAGCTGGACCACCGAAATGCATGGGATCTGGATTCACAGCTTGAGCAGGCCATGGATGCCCTGAGATGTCCACCACCGGATGCAGATGTAAAAATCCTTTCGGGTGGAGAGCGACGCCGGGTCGCATTGTGCAAGTTGCTTCTCCAGCAACCAGACCTTCTGCTTTTGGATGAACCTACCAACCACCTTGACGCCGAATCAGTGCAGTGGCTTGAACAGCACTTGAGCAAATATCCTGGAACCGTCGTTGCCATCACCCACGATAGGTACTTCCTAGACAACGTTGCCGAATGGATTCTCGAACTGGATAGGGGTCGTGCGTACCCTTACGAGGGCAATTACTCGACCTATCTTGAAACGAAATCCACCCGTTTGAAAATCGAGGGACAGAAAGACGCCAAGCGAGTCAAACGTCTGACGGAAGAACTTGAGTGGGTCCGCCAGAACTCCAAGGGACGACAGGCGAAATCCAAAGCACGGCTCGCACGATATGAGGAGATGGCTGCTGAGGCAGACAAGATGCGCAAACTTGATTTTGAGGAAATCCAGATTCCGCCAGGACCTAGGCTTGGAAATATCGTTGTCGATATCGATCACCTGTCAAAGGGTTTCGGCGATCGCCTGCTCATAGATGATCTTTCCTTCGTTCTGCCCCGTAACGGAATCGTCGGAGTAATTGGGCCAAACGGTGCGGGAAAGACAACTCTCTTCAAGACAATCCTTGGTGTTGAAGAACCCGATTCCGGAAGTATAAAAATCGGTGAAACTGTAAAGATTTCCTATGTCGATCAGTCACGCGGGGGAATCGATCCACAGAAGACTCTGTGGGAGGTCGTCTCCGATGGATTGGACTTCATCAAAGTTGGCCACGTCGAAATGCCCAGCCGTGCATATGTTTCAGCATTCGGATTCAAAGGCCCTGATCAGCAAAAGCGCGCGGGAGTGCTCTCCGGCGGTGAGAGAAACCGCTTGAACCTTGCTTTGACGTTGAAGTTGGGGGGCAACTTGTTGCTACTCGATGAGCCAACGAACGACTTAGATGTTGAGACTCTGGGATCTTTGGAAAACGCTCTCTTGGAATTTCCCGGTTGCGCCGTTGTCATTTCCCACGATCGCTGGTTTCTAGACCGCGTCGCCACTCACATTCTTGCCTATGAAGGTGAGTCTCAATGGTTCTGGTTTGAAGGAAACTTTGAGTCTTATGAAAAGAACAAGATCGAGCGACTAGGTGTAGATGCCGCGCGTCCGCACAGAGTGACGTATAGAAAGTTGACCCGCTGATGATTCATCACAGTTTGACGCATGTTCGTTGGGATGATCTCGATGCATTTGGCCATGTCAATAATGCTTCTTATCTGACTTTCGCTCAAGAGGCCCGATCGGATTTTCTCTGGTTCTCCCGTGAGTCAAAAGGCGAAGATCCCGTTCTAGCCGACATAGTTGTTGCCCGTGCTGAGGTTGATTTCATCGAGCCGATTTATGTTGGCGGAATCGATGTCGACGTGGCGATCTCAGTAGAGCGAATTGGAACAGCGTCCTTTGAATTGCTCTATGTGATCTCACGTGAAGGAATTATTTTCGCCAAGGCTAAGACGGTGCAAGTTGCAATATCCATGGAAACAAAAAAATCGCGCCCGCTCAACGACGAAGAGCGTGAATTTCTGTCGCAGTATGTGACAGGTCCGACGGAAGGAAAATAATGACTATGCACGCCCCGCTATCTCCGCGAAATCAGAGACCTTGGTGGCGCGATGCAGTCACTTATCAGATTTACATTCGCTCCTACGCAGATTCCGACGGTGACGGCAAAGGCGATGTCGAAGGTATCCGCTCCAGACTTCCTTATCTAAAGGAATTGGGCGTGGACGCAATCTGGATTACCCCTTGGTATCCGTCCCCGCAAATTGATCACGGCTACGACGTTGCCGACTACATGGACATCGAGCCAGATTATGGAACGTTGGCCGATGCTGAACGCTTGATCAAAGAGAGTCATGAACACGGAATAAAACTTCTTGTCGACATTGTTCCGAACCATTCAAGTGATCGTCATGCCTGGTTCCAAGCCGCATTGAAAGCAGCACCAGGATCACATGAACGCGCCCGCTATCACTTTGTTGATGGCAAGGGCTCACGGGGCGAACTCCCACCAAACAACTGGACCTCAGTGTTTGGTGGCCCCGCGTGGGAGCGCGTCGTTGAAGCGGATGGAGAGCTAGGTCAGTGGTACCTACACCTTTTTGCAGTCGAACAGCCAGATTTCAATTGGGATAGCCATGATGTTCACGACTACTTCACCGAAGTTCTCAAGTTCTGGCTTGATCGCGGAGTCGACGGATTCAGGATCGACGTCGCTCACGGCATGGTGAAAGCCGCCGGCCTGCCCGACATTGTCGAAGCCGATACAGAATCAGAAATGCTGGCAGCCGATACACGACCCTTCTGGGATCAAGACGGAGTCCACGAGATCTACCGTGAGTGGCGAAAAATTTTAGATTCCTATCCAGGGGATCGTATGGCCGTGGCAGAGGCATGGGTCAGCCCCGCATCCCGAATCGCGAGGTATCTGCGTCACGATGAACTAGCAAACTCGTTCAATTTTGATTTCTTAAGTTCTCCGTGGGAACCCGAATCGCTTAAGACGATGATTAACCGCTCCATGGAGGCACTGGAGGAGGTTGGAGCGCCGTCGTCCTGGGTCTTCAACAACCACGATGTGGTTCGGTCAGTGGATCGATTTGATTTGGGACTCATCGCTGGAGCAGCGAACACAACTTTGGAACGCCAGGGCGACCCAACGAGATTGAACTTGCAACGCGGGACTTTGCGCGCGCGGTCTGGGGCTCTCTTGATGCTTGCTCTGCCCGGTGGGGCCTACGTGTACCAAGGCGAAGAATTGGCTCTTCCGGAGGCTCGTGACATTCCGGAGGCTCGGCTCACTGATCCACGTTGGGCCATGAGCGATCACACCGATCGTGGTCGCGACGGATGTCGAGTTCCGATTCCGTGGAAAACTGATTCAGCGGGTGCGTTTGGATTTTCCTCCAATCCCGCCCTGAAGCCGGAGCAAGCATGGCTCCCACAGAGTCACAATTGGGGTAATTTTGCGGTGGAAGCTCAAATGGATGATCCATCCTCGACATTGACTATGTATCGAAGGGCTCTGGCAATTCGACGCGAAGAGTCGGGTCTCGGCGACGGAGCGATGACATGGATTAATGCAGGGCATCATGTTCTTGCCTTTGAAAGACCCGGAAACTTCGCCTGCTACGTAAATTTTGGTGACCCCATCCCATTGCCCCCGCATTCGCACGTTCTTATATCCAGTGCCCCCATTCATGATTCCGTGCTTTCAACAGATACTGCTGTTTGGTTGCGACTGGCGTAATGAAAAGTTTCTATGAGCGGGTCGGTGGAAGCCCGGTTTTCACCGATCTTGTTTCTCAGTTTTACGCGCAAGTCGCTGTGAATCCAATCCTTAGGCCCATGTATCCCGATGAGGATTTGAAAGGCGCTGCTCGCCGACTCCAAATGTTTCTTGAGCAATACTGGGGCGGCCCCGCGGCCTACTCGGACGAGCGAGGGCACCCTCGGTTGCGGATACGACATGCAGGCTTTCATATTTCATCACTTCAAAGGGATGCTTGGCTCGCATGCATGCGAAATGCCGTACATGGACTTGGTTTGGATAAAGATCTCGAGATCGAGATGTTGCAATATATGGAAATGGCGGCAAACTCTCTGGTGAATCAACCCGATTGAGAGCGATTTCCTACTTTCATTATTTCTCCGTTGCGTAGGTACCAGAGCGTGCCCGCGTCATCTCTCACCGTGGTTATTCTTAGGCCAACACGTTCCACATGTCCAGATATTTCTAAGACTTCTATTCGATCGCCCACGCCGTACTGGTCTTCGATGAGCATGAACAATCCAGCCAGGACATCTCGCACGATTGTTTGTGCACCTAAGCCGAAGGCGATGCCGATTACCCCCGCCGAGGCAATGAGCGGACCAAGATTGAGTCCGAATTCTCCTAGGATCATGCCGAGGGCGATCACCCAGATCACTGCGTTCAAAGTGCTGGTGAGGACCGTGCCGGTGGTCCTGGCTCGCTCCTTCTGTCGGGCAATCGGATGGCCCGGGCCATGAACGAGGTCGATTGAGGCCAAGCGGTTCATCGCCCTAGTGATCGCGCGATGGCCAATTCGTTGGGCAATTACGGCAACGATGATGATGACGAGGATATGAAGAGGCGAACCGCTAAACCAATCCCACATTCTCTGTGTTCGGTCTGTGAAACTGGCGGCCATGCCGAATTGAGCGCTCATTATGGGCCGACTCTAACTCAATAGCCTCCAAATGCCCCAAAGGTGATGCCTGTTACGGCAAGATATGCGCATCGGCGCGAGCCACGCGCCTGATCGGAGCGATCGTGTCGCGAACTCTTGTTCTAAACGCCACCTACGAGCCACTAGGTGTCATCGCAGAGAGACGCGCGCTGATACTTGTCCTTAATGCTCGGGCCACGATGGTTGAAGATTCTGGGGCCGTTTTCCACTACTCAAGCGGTCAGATATCCCTCCCTTCCGTTATTCGTTTGAACCGATTCGTACGTGTCCCATACCGACATAGCGTGCCGCTTTCGCGACGGGCGATTTTTGCTCGCGATGGTGGGCGATGTGTTTACTGCACCGCGCCTGCAACCTCGATAGACCACGTCGTGCCACGCAGTCGGGGCGGGGCACATGCGTGGGAGAACGTTGTGTCTGCGTGCCATAAGTGCAATCACGCGAAGGCTGATAGACACCTAAAAGAGATCGGCTGGAGACTGCGCTCTCTTCCGCGCGAACCTGTCGGTGCTGCATGGCGAATTCTTGGTAGTGGGCGAACCGATGAAAGATGGTTGCCTTACCTCGAAGGTTTTGGAGCCCAAGCCGCTACTGCTTGATCTCCCCATCTTTGGCCTGAGCCTTGAGTGCGCGAGCCATGGCATCACGATTTTCGGACATCAAACGGCGCAAACCATTTGGTGAATCCTTACCAGGACCTGCCAACCAATCGACCGCCTTCTTCAATGTCTCTTGTGAGATCTGATACGAAGGGAAAAGCCCTGTAACCACATTGCTGGCTATTTCGTAGGACTCCTTCTCCCACACCTTTATTACCGAATTGAAATATTTATCGGCGTAGCTAGTGAGCATTTCTCGTTGCGAGGGACGATTAAATCCCTGAATCGTTGCAAGCAGGATGTGATTGCTCAATCCGTCGTAGAGGGCTGCACGGAAGGCTTCGGCCTTTGCTGCGGCATCAGGGAAAGCCGCACGAGCAAATGCTGCAGAGCGCAATCCGCTGGCAGTTTTGTCACGTTCTAACTCGGCATCAACTTCGGCATGGGTTGCGACTCCTGATTCAACAAGTGCATTGAGCAGGGCCCAACGCAGATCGGCATCTACAACTAAGCCTGCCATTTTCCCGTCTAGCATGGATCTCACTTTCGCATACTGCACTGCAGACTTTGCTGAGGTCGCAAATCCGCGAGCATAAACAAGCTGCAAGTCGCTTCCTGGATCAGTTCCATCAAGAAGGGCTTCGATGCCGATTGCCTTCTCTGCGCGAAGTCTCACTCGGTTGCTATCGGCTGCATAAAGTTCTACTGCAGAATTGAGTTGCCCCAGAGTGACCTTAACTACAGAGGTGTCGGTTTCTCCAGCCAATGCATTGAGAACTAGCGGTACATAATCACTTGCGGCCAATTCCCCGTCACGGAGCATGTCCCAGACCCCGCCCCAGCAAAGTGTCCGGCTCAATGGGTCTTTTAGATCTCCCAGGTGTTGCGTAAGAGTGCTGATGGAGTTTTCATCAAAGCGAATCTTGCCGTAGGACAAGTCCTGGTCGTTGAGAAGAACCAAGTCGGCGACCTTCTCGCCTTGCAGTTCAGGAATAGTTGCAGATGCCCCTGATAACTCAAAGACGACGCTCTTGCGACAGATGAGAGCGCCATCGGTCAGATCGTAGAGACCGACTGCCATGCGGTGGGGCCGCAATTCGGTGGAGCCCACTGGCATGGTTGGCACTTCCTGCAATACCTGCACGGAAGTGTAGACGCCATTTTTAATTGCAAGCTTTGGACGAAGGGTGTTGACGCCAGCGGTCTGTAGCCATGTTGCGACCCAAGGTTTCAAATCGCGCCCGCTTGCTGCTTCGAGTTCGACAAGGAGATCGTTCAAGGTGGTGTTTCCCCACGCATGCTTGGCGAAGTACGTGCGCAGTCCTTGCATGAACTGGTCCTTGCCGATATGTGCGACGAGCTGTTGGAGAACAGAAGCACCCTTGGCATAGGCGATTCCATCAAAGTTGGTTCTGACAGCTTCCATGTCCTCCATCGATACAACGATTGGATGGGTGGAGGAGAGTTGATCTTCGCGGTATGCCCAGTCTTTGCGTTGAGAATTGAAGACGGTCCAAGAGTTCGTGAATTTCGTTGCCAGTGCGAGTGTGTAGTAAGAGGCCCACTCTGCAAAGGACTCGTTGAGCCAGAGATCCTCCCACCACGTCATCGTGACCAAGTCGCCGAACCACATGTGAGCCATCTCGTGGAGGATGATATTGGCGCGCCAGTTGTACGATTCTTCGGCAACTTTGCTCCGGAAAACAAAATAATCTTCGGCAAATGTCACACAACCAGCGTTCTCCATAGCGCCTGCATTGAATTCGGCAACCGCGAGTTGGTCATACTTGTCGAAGGGATAGGCCAAGCCGAATTCCTTCTCATAGAAAGCAAAACCTTGTTTTGTAATTTTGAATAGTTCGTCCGAGTCCATGTGAGGAGCAAGGGACTTGCGGCAGTAGAGTCCGAGCGGAATTTCCTTCTCGCCAACATAGACATCTTCAACTTTGGCATAGGGACCTGCAACGATCGCAGTTAGGTAAGTGGAAAGCACCGGCGTTGGCTTGAATGTCCAGCGCTTGCTAGATGAACCCTCGTCGGTTATTGATACGGGTGCGTTATTGGAAATAACCTCCCAGTGGGAAGGCACAAGAGCAGTGAGTGCAAATGTCGCCTTGAGGTCGGGTTGATCGAAACACGGGAACGTACGGCGCGCATCGGCGGTCTCGTGCTGGGTGTAGAGGTAGACCTCTTCATCTGCCGGGTCTACGAAACGGTGTAGGCCCTCGCCCGACTTAGAATAGATGCCTTCGATGACGAGTTTGAGTTCGTTGGTTGCTGTGATCGAAGGCAGGAAGACGCTCTCTCCATCGAAGTTGGAAGTATCAAGAGGTGCCCCATTGAGCGTCGCCGAAATTACGGCCTTGCCGACGGCATCAATAAAGGTGGAGGCGCCCGGTGTTAGGCCGGCAAACTTGATCGTCGTCGTCGAAACAAAAGTCTCGGTCCCTGACGTCAGATCTAGATCAACGTCATAACTCTCAACTTTGATGAGCGTTGCGCGTTCTTTGGCCTCTTCGTGTGTGAGATTTATTCCTGACACTTTCGTCTCCTCTGACCGTCTTTGCCGTGATTCTTCCTGTGGTATCCAATCATGAAAGGATGAGGGCGTGGACACCTCGCCGACGATCAAGAGTTTCAAGTTGCGTGGCACTCGGATTACAACTGCCCAGGAGGCAGCGCGTACCCGCCTCTGGGGGAAGTACGGCATTGAAGTGAGTCCAAGATCACTCAACCTGGAAACCATTTTTCCTGGTTTACATCAGCTGGTAGTTGAAATTGGATTCGGAATGGGAGAGGCGACCCTGGAGATTGCGAAGAATTTTCCTGAAACTGGGTTCCTTGCCATTGATGTACATCAACCTGGAATCGGCAAACTCCTTGCAGATATTGAGGAAAATGGCATCCGCAATATTCGGGTAATGGATGAAGATGCCCATGTGATCCTTCAGAACATGATTGCGGATTCTTCACTCGACGGCATGCATGTCTTCTTCCCTGATCCATGGCCCAAGACCCGTCACCATAAGCGCCGGATCGTGAATGAGAATTTCATTTCCTTGACCGCTTCCAAACTGAAGCGTGGCGCGACGATCCGCATGGCAACTGATTGGGCTCCATATGCAAAATGGATGAAAGAACGATTCGACCGATCACCACTATTCGCGGGTGGAATAGTGGAGCGGCCGGCGTGGCGCCCGCTCACGCGATTTGAAGGACAAGGGATCCGAAAAAATCACGAAGTTACCGATTTGATCTACACGAAGATCTAGACGAGTCCTTCGTTTTCGAAATCTGCAATTAACCCAATGCGACGCATGTGGCGCTCGTCGTGGCTAAACGGGGTTGCAATGAAAGTATCGATTAATTCTTTACACACTTCGGGGGAGTGCATCCGTCCTCCGATTGAAATGACATTTGCATTGTTATGTTCACGCGCTAACTTAGCGATCTCGACGCTCCACACTAGGGCAGCGCGGATTCCTTTGACCTTGTTGGCCGCTATTTGCTCACCATTGCCTGACCCACCGAGGACGATTCCGAGGGATCCGGGATCTGCAGCCACGGCCTGAGCAGTCGGAATGCAGAAAACCGGGTAGTCATCGAGGGCGTCGTATTCGAAGGGACCGTGATCGGCTACCTCGTGACCATGTGTCGTGAGATGGTCGATCAAGATTGCTTTGAAATCTAGACCGGCGTGGTCGCTACCGATATGAATGCGCATGCGCGAAGTCTCTCACGAAGAATGTAGGGCAAAGTAAAAACCCGCCACCAGGAAACGTGACGGGTTTTTATTGAATCGAGTTGGGGTTTAGCTCCTTGGGCTAACGGTCATGCCGCCACCAAGAAATCCCATTCCTGGACCATGTCCTTCACCATTGTGGCCCATTTCGCGACCCGTTCCTGGACCATGTCCTTCACCATTGTGGCCCATTTCGCGACCCATTTCGCGTGTGCCATTGACCATGGCAGTGACCTGAGCGGTGGCATTGGCCTTGAAGGTTGTTGCCTGCGCAGCAGTGATCTTTCCAGCGGCTACGGCCGCATCAATTTCTGCGTTTACTTCAGCAACGAGTGCAGTGATGAGAGCGCTTGTCTTGGCACCGGCGATAGTTGCCAATGAGTCACCTGCGGAGAGACGCGTCTCAAGTGATGCGACGGTGATTCCGATTGTTGTTGCAATCAGATTCTCGTGAGCGGCACGTCTGGCATCGCCCTGGGTTTGATTTGCAGTGTGGGCAGCTGAGATTGCTGTATTGATCGCGTCAACTTGTGCCTGTGTCAGAGTTCCCTTGGTTACCAGACCTGCGAGTACTGAGGCCAGCACCCCGTTCTGACCGTCTACGTCAAGATGGCTTGGATTTCCGAACGCAGCCGCTAAATGGGTAAAGTTTGTTGACTTAACTTTGAATGAATTCTTTGAGTTATTAGCACTGGCGATGCCGAAGCTACCTAGAGATAAGGCAGCGGTCGTAACCACAATGGTAATGACCTTCTTTTTAGATGACATTTGATACGCCTGCTTTCCGTCCCTTTCGGGATTTCAACGCCAACAGCCCTTCGCCATCGACTACTCCTTAGGTAACCTCACGAAACTGAATAACCTGCCCACGAATCCTTAGAGCAACGTCAGAGTTTCTGTACCACCCGCTTTTGTGCACGGAATGTGACCTACTAGATAGGGCAATCCTGAGCGTTGCACGCTTCCTAGATGGGGGAATTCTGATTGTTTACTGAATGCCAATCCTAAAAAATTGAGTACTCAAAGTGCGCCGATCTGGAGACTCATTGATGAAGAAGCACCGAAGAGTTTTCTTGTGGATTGTGGTCTCAGCACTTGCTCTCAGCACCTTTTCAATACCTTCTTCCTACGCCGCTAACAAGACTCAACTATTTAAACCCTCAAAGGCTGGCCGGATTTCGACAGTCGTCGCGAACACGATTCTTAGTGGAGTCACGCCACCTAAACCCGTGAATGGCATCGATGGCGATTTTTATATTGATACAAAAACGATGTTTTTCTATGGACCCAAAATTAAATCTCATTGGCCATCACCGACCAGCCTTCGTGGGCCCCAGGGCCAGTCAGGGGCGAACGGTTCCAATGGAACCGACGCAAAACAGAGTGCCAACGTCGTTGCTGCAGGAGCGCAAGGTCTAGCGGGTTCGGCAGGACCCAAAGGTGAGCCAGGGGCACAGGGCGTCGCTGGACTCGCAGGTCCCAAAGGAGAAACTGGCGTAGCGGGAGCGTCGGGTGCCAGCGGACTACCTGGCGCAAATGGGTTACCAGGATCTTCAGGGTCACAAGGTGCTCAGGGACCTCCCGGCGCACAAGGAGGCCCGGGTGGTCCCGGCGCGCAAGGAGGCACGGGTGGTCCCGGCGCGCAAGGCGCACAAGGCGCACAAGGAGGCACGGGACCCACGGGGACTCCCGGTGCTGTTGGCACACAAGGAGGCACGGGACCCACGGGGACTCCCGGTGCAATCGGTCCTTCAAACGTTTACGTCATTCCCATTCCAACGTGGAATCTTTCGACGGCAACTGGCGGAATCGGAGCCGATTCAGTTCAGTTTGGAACGCTCTTCGCAAACAAGTCTTATCGATATTCCATAATCGTTCATGGTGTTACAAGTGTGCCAAACAGTTATTTCGGAGTTAGCGTGAAAGCAGGGCCGCTTTCAGTGCCGACTCCTTTTGAATCCGCAGTTTACGAAAATCGTGCTTATGTTGGAGCAGCATTTGTTCACCGTTACTCATTCCTAATCAATGGCACAGTCGTGGTTGGTGACGCAGATTCGTGGTTAAAGGTAAGTGTTGTGGATGGCGGGGGCGCTACTTCTGGGGCAAGCGCCATGGCGTTAGCAGGCCAAGCCATCATTCAGTTGGTTGGACAAGTGACTCAAACCAGTTAAAGTCGAAGAAATCATTCGCGGGGTAGAGTGTTTGGCGTACTGTGTCCGTCGTGATGCCGAATCCAGATGAAATTGAAGTCGCTCGTCCGACTGTCGCGATCGTCGGAGGTGGAATTACCGGCCTGATGTGTGCTCGCCGACTAGGCCAACAAGGAGTGTATGTAATTCTTTTTGAAGCCTCCTCGGTTCTTGGAGGACAGATCCGCAATGCGAGAATTGGGGCACACGACATTGATTTAGGCGCTGAAGCTATTCATGTTTCTGCGCCTGGGGTGAGCGCGTTAATTGGTGAAGTTGGCTTAACTGGCGGACTTATCAAATCAAATCCCGGGATGTCCTGGCTTTGGACCGAGAGGGGACTTCAAAGACTTCCCGAGGGAGTCGGTCCATCAGGGCCACGGAAATTGGGGCCAGTGCTGC
>JANMBV010000059.1:0-26411 GCA_031360585.1 Actinomycetes bacterium
CCAATGGAGTACTCACAAAGGATGCGATAACAGCCGAACCAGTGAAAACCAGGATGCTGCTCCACGGCACCAGGTGCCAATAGTTATGGCGCAGGAGGAATGCGATAATGGAATTAAGTGTGATTGCCACTAGGGAAGTACCGGCAGCCAACTTAACTTTTACCCCAAGAATCAAGACCATTGCTGGCACGATCAGAAAGCCTCCACCGATGCCAAATAGACCGGTGAGAACCCCAATGCCAGAAGCCGTAAGAATTACTAGAGGCAACGAAGCAGCAGTGAATTCCTTGTTATGTACTTGGTTTCGCCACATCCCTATTGCCGCAGCAAACATAAGCAATGCAAAGAGAAGGATCAGGACTCTGTCTGGGAAGAGGGGAACAAGGCGGGTTCCGAGCAGTGTTCCCAGAAAACCGAGAAGGCTGAAGATCAGGCCAGTCTTGATATCGATGTTCTTGGATTTCACTCTTCGCGCGGCTCCTGAAAATGCTGCAGCACCAACGATGACGATGGAGGAGGTAGTCGCAGCGGTAGCCGACAAGCCCATAACGGCCACTAAGCCCGGAACGGCGAGAATTGCACCGCCGGCACCTACGACTCCAAGGACAGCGCCAATGGCAACTCCGAGTAGCAAGCCTTCAAGTATCAGCATTTACGCAACTCGTGGATCTCCTATGTCTGAAACCATCGGAAAACCAGCGGCGTGCCATGCTTGCATCCCCCCAACCATATTGAAGATGTCGGATCTCGTCGATGCCAGTGCCTGGCAAACACGACCCGATCTGTTTCCAGATCTGCAAATAAAGATCAGTGGTTTGTCCGATGCCAATGACGCTTCATTGAAATTGCTCAATGGGTTCCATGTAACTCCGGCAGCATGACCTGCTATCCATTCATCCGATTCTCGAACGTCAATGCCGTAGGCATCTCCGCGCGTGATTTTTGCGTAGGCCTCTTGCGGGGAAATATTCTCTGTCATTTAGGCACCCGTCCTTGCATCCGAAAGTGCGACGGGACCAGCATCCGCGTGACCTGAGATGATATTCAGCGCCGTGACCTTGAGACTTTGATCGTAATTCTCGTTGATGAGCACTGGCTTGTAACCGGCATCTTCCAGAATTCCAAGTGATCCTGCAGCCCGATATGCGCCGGCGCAATGCACCCAGATTTCTTTCTCCTTCGGCAATTCGGATACTCGCAACTTCAATTCGTGGAATGGAATATGCGCCGTGCCCTGGATGTGCGAGGCAGTGCGCTCGCTGTTACGGCGAACATCCAGCACAAGAATATTTGGATCCTTTAGTGCTGCCGGAACGTCGCCGAAGGTGACGGTCCTGTTGCTGACTAACTCGGTTGTCCCAGTCAAGTCCCCAACCAGGGCACCGTCTGGTCGGTCTATGCCGATGCGCACTAACTCTCGCTGGGCATGGGTGATGTCATCCTTTCTATCTGAAAGTAGCATCAACTTTTCGCCGTATGGATATAGCCAGCCGAAATATGTTGCAAAGGAGCCGTCAATTCCGAATGAGAGCGAGCCTGGTAAATGTCCGGCGGCATACAACCCTTTGGGACGCAGATCAACAACCCACGCACCCGATTCGATGGCTTTCAACACCTCACTAGTCGACATGTTCTTTAGTTCAGAAAGGTCAATCGGACCGGCGCCTTCTACGTTGATCGGACTCATGTATTTGTAATAGGCAGGGTAAGCATCAAGGCCTGCAAGTG
Source organism: Actinomycetes bacterium (assembly GCA_031360585.1). Lineage (GTDB taxonomy): Bacteria > Actinomycetota > Actinomycetes > Nanopelagicales > Nanopelagicaceae > QYPT01. The sequence continues at coordinate 1,729 of JANMBV010000059.1, forward strand.
TCTGCTCGATGAAGGTCTTCTTATCCAGGAGCAGTGCCGGGTTAGATTTCTTTTCATCGCCAATAGTGGATGAATCACCCGAAGTAGAAGTCGCGGCACAAAATGAGCCAAATCCATGTGTGGGGTGGAGTGAGATTTTATCCTCGAGGAGTTCAGCTATTCGGTGTGCCGATCCATGTTGCAATCCGGCCAGAGTCGCAGCTTGATCCCAACCTAATAAATCAGGACGACCGGTTGAACCGTGGAGCATGGAGCCGCCAGTAAAGATTGCTTGGGGGTTGCTTTCGGGCGTTAACAGAATGTAGGACATATGAGTGTAAGTGTGGCCTGGAGTATGAAGTGCCTGTATTGCGAAATCACCTATATTGATTATTTCTCGGTCCACTACTGCGATGCGATCAAATCTCACATCATCATTTGCGCTGGTCACGTACTTGGCGCCATGATTTTTGGCAAGTACCAAACCGCCGCTGACGTAGTCGTTGTGCATGTGGGTCTCGACCACTGCGCCTATTTCTACTCCCTCCGTCTCAAGGATTTCTTCGACTCTATCAATGTCCCTCTGCGGATCAACTACCAGAGCGATCTTGCCGTCGTGGGCAATGTAGGAACGGTCTCCAAGAGTGGGTGTATCAAGATTGATTATTTTGAGCGACATGTTTTCCTCCATGCGGCGAGTTTAGAGCATACCCCCTAGGGTATGCCAAATCCATTTTCTAAGGGCCGTTCATAGTAGAGGCAAGGAAATCTCGATTTGACTCAATATACCCCTAGGGGTATCTTACGGTTGTCCAGTAAGGCACGATCCGAAGGAGAAAAAAATGTGCTCCCGCGTAACCTGTCATATCTGCAGAAAACCAACATGGTCAGGCTGTGGCAATCACGTTGATTCAGCACTCGCCGGTGTTCCAGAGCAAGATCGATGCTCCTGCCAATTGAAGTAATTCCCTGTCTATGATTTACCGGAGAGAAAAGGCTTGGTAGAAAATTATGTGCAGTAGAACAACATGTCGTAAGTGTGGCAAGGCATCCTGGAGTGGTTGTGGAAACCACGTCGAGATCGTCCTCAGAGGCGTCCCGAAGTCTCAACGTTGCCAGGGCCATGCGAAGGAGCCTGCCGGTCCCAACTTTCTTACCAAGCTCTTTGGAAAGAAATAAGACAAAAGAAATAATCCAGTGGGCGAACTCTAAGGGAAATCACAGAGTCCCGGCTTAGTATGTGGCGATCCTTGAAAGGGGCGCCACGTGAAGATCGTAAGAAATAAGGGAGCATTTCTAGTTGGTGTGCTTTTGATGCTTGGGCTTGGACTGAATTCTGCTCAAGCCACAATGACAACTACCTTGTCCGAGAAGAACGCCTCGAAGACTGTCGCGGTGAAACTCGGCAGCCGCGTGGAACTAACTCTTCATTCCATGTACTGGGGGTTGGCTGTCCCGGCAAAAAAATCTTCATTGACGTCAAAAGGGCAACCGATCCGCAAGCCAATTTTTCCCGGGCCCAGCGCACCCGCAGGGTGCAAGATTGCAGGCAGCGGTTGCGGTACGCAAACGTGGGAATTTGTGGCGACGAAAGTTGGGATTACCCACCTGGTCGCTTCTCGTACAACGTGCGGAGAAGCGATGAGGTGCACTGGCGCGAACGGGCGTTTCGCCGTAACCGTTAAGGTTTCACGCTAACTTCTCATTTGTTATGGGAAAGGTAGCGCTGGCTCGCGAATGGTGGGATAAAAAGTACGGAATTCACACGACCATTGATCGAACTGCCGTACGGGCATCGCCGGTGGCACCCAAGTGAACTGGAATATCCATTGTTTTGAGCATTCTCGTCATGCCATCGCCCATGTGGTTTGCAACGACAACCTCAACGCCGTTCTCTTTGAGAAATTTAACTACGCGCGCATGGTGTGATCCGTCGGTACCTTCGTCGTGTAATCGGCTCCAAGACACTTCGACTTCATGCCATGTCTTTATCTCTCCGCCTTGGACATCTGCGATCGCCACCCAATCGGCGCGTCCCCATCGAGGATCGATATTTCCATCCGTTGTTACTGGTGCACAGACGATCATTTCAACTCTTCTCTGGGATCATAACAATCGATCCCGCCGGACATTCGCTTACGCAGATACCGCAGCCTTTGCAGTAGTCGAGATTTATTTCAAAACCCAATCCAGGCCCCAACTTGATGACTGCGTTATCGGGACAGACTCCGAAGCAGTTGTCGCATTCGAAGCAGTTACCACATGACATGCAACGACGCGCCTCGTAGAGGGCAGTAGATTCATCGAGTCCTTGAACCACTTCATCGAAAGTTGAGGCTCGACGCGCGCCTTCAAGTCTTGGTCGGACGGCATGGGGGGCGTCCGAGTAATACCAAGGATTGAGGTCTTTGAATTCCACGATTTGTTGTTTGTCATGCCCCACATATTCGGTGCTCCGTAGCCACGCATCGATGTTGCGTGCAGCTTTTTTCCCGTGACCAACACCGGTAGTCACAGTGCGCTCTGCCGCCACCATGTCGCCGCCGGCGAAAATGCCTGCGTGACCCGTCATCATCATTGCGTTAACTTTTACTACGCCATCTTCCACTTCGAGATCGGGAACATCTTTGAGCAATGAGAGATCAGATTCTTGGCCCAGGGCAAGGACAAGAGAGTCGGCTTCTAGTTCTTCGAATTCACCCGTTGGTTGAGGGAATCCCTTCTCGTCCAATACCATCTTCTCCACCTGGAGTTTTCCGACTTCAGCGTGCTTGATGGTGGAGAGCCATTTGATGAGGACCCCTTCTTCGAGGGCTTCTTTGATTTCGGTATCATTTGCTGGGGCTTTCTCGCGGGTGCGACGATAAACAATGATGGACTCGTCAGCACCGAGTCGCTTTGCAGTTCTGGCCACGTCCATTGCTGTGTTGCCACCGCCGTATACGACGACTTTGCGACCCAGCATCGGTGCCTGGCCGTCTTCGACATCATGCAAGACGTTGATGGCATCAAGAATGTGCGCGGCTTCCCCTGCTGGGATGTACGCCCGTTTGCCAATATGGGCACCCACTGCAAGGAAGATGGCGTTGAAGCCCTCCTTGAGCGCGGCCTGGAGATTATCGACGCGCGTATTGAGTTCGAAGTTAACTCCCATGTCTAAGATTCGCTTGATTTCGGCATCCAATATTTCTCGAGGCAGTCTGTACTTCGGGATCCCCCACCGCATCATGCCGCCAAGTGCATTTGCCGCTTCTCGGATAGTGACTTCGTGTCCCAATCTACGCAGGTGATAGGCGGCAGAGAGCCCTGCAGGTCCAGAGCCGATTATGAGTACGTGAAAACCGGAAGGTGCGGCGGTGACCGGAATGACCCAGCCTTTTTTGATTGCCAGGTCGCCAAGGAATCTTTCAACCGAATTGATTCCGACCGCCTCATCGAGTTGCGCGCGATTGCAAGCAGTCTGACATGGGTGGTAGCAAACACGTCCCATAATCGCTGGAAAAGGATTTTCGATAATCAATGACTTCCAGGCTTCTTCGTAGGATCCATCCTCTGCAACGTAGAGCCAGTTCTGGATATTTTCACCTGCGGGACAGGCGTTGTTGCACGGGGGCATGAGATTTACATACTGTGGACGTTCCACTCTCCATGATCCGGTGTGGTTGGCAAGGCTGGATTCGACTTCTAGGGTGATTGCGAAGGGCTTCTCCATTAGAGCCCTGCCTTCTGCGACAAGTCGGCGTTCTTGGTATCTGAATCCACGAGGTTGTATCGGAGGATATTGCGATCGGCATTTGCCTGCAAATGGTCAATGACGTCATCGCGTCGCTTGGGCGAGAAGAGGTGTGCGTAGCGCGATTGCAGTCTCAGGTACTCCTCAACGCCAACCCTCTGCCTGATCGGAGTGGACGAAACGACTTCGCCGTGTTCTGCTTCAAAGACCGGAAACATTCCGGCCTGGGTGGCAAGACGGGCAATGTGAACCGTGTCGCAGGATGCAGATCCCCACCCCAATGGGCACGGAACGAGCACATGCAGATATCGCGCTCCGCGAAATTCCATGGCACGCGTTACTTTCGCCTCAAGATCGCGAAGGTCGGCAACCGTCGCGGTGGCCACGTACGGAATTTCATGCGCCATAGCAATTCTTGGCAAATTCTTTCCTTGGCCAAATACGTTTCCGGGCTCGGGGCCAACAACTTGTGTCGTTGTGGTTCGCGCCGCCGGTGGCGTGGCTCCTGAACGTTGCACGCCGGTATTCATGTAAGCCTCGTTGTCGTAGCAGATATAGAGGACGTCATCGTTTCGCTCGAACATTCCAGACAGAGCGCCGAATCCAATATCTACTGTGGCACCGTCGCCGCCTTGCGCTACGACGCGCGTATCGGTCTGACCTTTTGCCTTCAATGCAGCGGCCACGCCAGTTGCTACCGCAGGTGCATTTCCAAAGAGAGAGTGAAGCCAGGCAATTCGCCATGAGCTTTCTGGGTATGGAGTTGAGAAAACTTCAAGGCATCCGGTTGCGTTTACGGCAATCATCTTTCCATTGGAGGCACGCATTGCCGCGTCGAGTGCATACCGTGCACCTAGTGCTTCACCACATCCTTGGCATGCGCGATGCCCAGAGGTGAGGGTATTTGTTCGCTCCGAGTCAGATTGAATGGACCGTTGATCCGCAGGAAGGAGTCGATTGCCTACGGCAAAACTGCCGACCTGATAGAACTTAACGGGAGCAGTACTCATTGTGCTGACCCTTCACGAATGATTTCGCGTTCGACAAGTTCTTGATCCAGATCCAAGAATGTGAGTGGCTCGAGAGAATCGTTGAATGCCTGGTGAAAGAGTGCATGCAGAGAGGTCTTCGTGATTGGTCGCCCGCCGAGTCCTGCAATCACCGTGTAGGTGGGTGAACTTTGCCCAGAAATCGCACCTTTCACATTTTCCGCGACGATCCCTCCAATTCCGATGGAAAACGCTTTCTCAATTACGACGACGCGCTTGGCATTCTTGAGTGCCTTCTTTACCGCCTCAAATGGGAACGGGCGGAAGGTGATAATTCCGAGGACTCCGACGGAGGTTCCTTTGGCGCGCAACTCGTCTACGACATCTTTGATTGTTCCAAGGACCGATCCGAGGGCGATGATGACCGTTTCGGCATCGTCGCAATGGTAGGCACGGACCAAACCTCCGGAATCGCGGTTAAAGACTTTCTCAAAATCCGTTGCAACCTGCGGGATCTTCTCTAGCGCAAGGAGTGTTTTTGCGTGGGCTATGAACCGCACTTCCATAAACGCCTCTGGACCCACCATCGCGCCGATGGATACGGGTTCGTCAGGATCTAGAACCTGTCGCGGAGAGTAAGGAGGAAGGAAAGCATCGACTTGCTCTTGCTCGGGGATATCTACACGCTCTGACGCATGCGTGAGGATAAAACCGTCCATGCAGACCATGACAGGAAGGGAAAGTTCTTCGGCAATGCGGAAAGCCTGCACATGAAGATCGGCCGCTTCTTGATTGGTCTCTGCATAAAGTTGAATCCAGCCGGAATCGCGTTGGGACATGGAGTCGCTGTGATCGTTCCAGATGTTTATCGGCCCGCCGATCGCGCGATTGGCCACCGTCATCACAATCGGCAGGCCCAAACCCGATGCGTTGAATACCGCCTCCACCATAAAGAGCAGTCCTTGGCTTGCAGTTGCGGTATAGGTACGAGCCCCCGTGGCACTTGCGCCGATTGCAACCGACATAGCCGCAAATTCGGATTCGACGTTCACGAATTCGCAGTTTTTTAAATCACCGGCTTTGACTAGCCTGCTTAAGCCTTCGACGATGTGGGTCTGCGGAGAGATCGGATAGGCGCAGATAACTTCAGGTCTGCAACAGGCCACAGCATCAGCTACCGCCTTTGATCCTTCGACCTGCTTAAGCATGCGTTGGCTCCTTCAATTTTGTTCGAACATAGTCGTAAGCTGCCGTAGCAGCCGCGCAGTTGCCTGCGGCCAATTTGCCACTGAATCTCTGATTGATCGCCTTGTTGACCGATTCGAGTGAGATGACGTTGGTAAGGGAGGCAAAAGCACCAAGAAGTACTGCGTTGGGCACAGGACGACCTAAGTATTCAAGGGCCAATTGCGTAGCAGGCACCGTCATGGAGCGAATCTTCAGGATCTCGCTTTCTTTCAGACCCAGCTCCGTCAGGGACTTTGTTGAATTGATAAGGACATAGCCAGAGGCACTGAGACCGCTAAATACATCGATCGCACCGAGGAGCGTTTCGTCCTGCACGATGATCGCATCAGGAGCCATGATCGGTTCTCTCACGCGGATCTCTGCCCCCGATATTCGCGCGAAAGCCACTACGGGCGCACCGGTGCGTTCGGAGCCAAAACTGGGAAAGGCTTGGGCATGGCGACCCTCATCAAAGGCTGCCTGGGCTATTAACTCGGCGGCTGTGACCACGCCTTGTCCGCCGCGACCATGAATACGCACTTGAAACACTGGTGACCTCTCCCTACACCGAAGAACGCCGTCAGCCTTCTCCTAATCCTGCGCATGCGCAAGTGAAAAGGGCACTATGCGATTAACTTCACTTGTTTTTTCGCGCGAATCTCACAGAGACCTTGCTGGCCAAATCCCAAGTAGCTAGCAGACACTGAGGATAATGCGAATATGTTGACCTCATCTGTCGTCTGTTCACCTTCAAGATTAAAGAATTTCAATCGTTTTGCACTCTTTGCTGTGGTGACCTCATTGTTTTTGGCTGGAACACCTCTTGCGGCGCAGGCGACGACTTTCACGATTTTTGGTCCTTTCCCCAGCATTACAACAACATATGGAGTTGGCTCGATTCCGATTGTTCCACCTACAACCAACTCTCCCGCTCCTTGGGTGATCACTTCTTCAAATGCGAAAGTTGCGACGATATCAGGGAGAACGATCAACATTATTGGGGCTGGCGGCGCCACTATTACGGCCTCGCAAGCGGCGATCGGAAATTTCACTGCCCGTTCTCGTATGACTTTTATCCGCGTATATCAAGGAACACCTACACTTGGCGTTTTTTCTGCGCAATCCATTCCAATTGCTCAGAAGACCTACACGATCGTGCCACCGACGTCGACATCTGACGGGGGATGGAGCTTCGTTTCTGGAAATCCCAATGTTGCCTCTATTGTGGGAACTACCGTCACCATCCATTCAGGGGGGTCGACCCAGATTTATGCAACACAATCCGGGACCCTAAATTGGAAATTTGTCGGTACTTCTATGAGATTCACCGTACTCACGATTGTGCCGGTGATCGGGGCCTTTGGCGACATTTCAATCATGAAAGATAGCGTCGGTAGCCTCACATTAAAGTCGCCGACTTCGACTTCCCCTGGGGGGTGGTCATTTCTCTCATCCAATCCATCTGTTGCGTCGGTAGATAGAAATATTGTGACGCCACTTGCTTTTGGAAAAACCGTGATAACTGCAACGCAGAATGCGGTCGGGGATTACGGGCCCGCAACGACATCGATGACTCTCACAGTCCAAGGGCCGATCCCTTCGGTTGGGCCATTTCCTGATGTAACTGCCAATATTTCTACTTCCTCTTCCGTCACAGTAAGCGCGCCGACTTCTACCTCGGCTGGAACATGGGCATTGACATCTTCTGACACAAGCACTGCCACGTTAAACGGTTTCGTTGTCTCACTGGTAAAGGCCGGCACCGCAACAATTACAGCGACGCAGGCTGCAACAAGTACATATGGATCTCCAACGCCGATAACTATGACTTTGAGAATCGTAGGAAATCCGAGGGTTGGACTCTGGCCGAACCTTCAAAAAGTTGTCAATGATCCTGACCTGACCCTTATTCCTCCGACTTCTAATTCTGATGGGGTCTGGTCATTCGTTTCCTCTGACCCTTCGGTGGTCGCCATTGTGAACGGTATTGCTAAGGTGAAGGGCGCCGGATTGACAACGATTACAGCCACTCAAGCAGCAACTAACCTTTGGACACAGGCAAGCGCATCGATGTCCATTCAAGTATTCGGGCATATTCCCACTCTCGGGACCTTCGCTCCGATTACTGTGACGGTAGGGGACGCACCAAAGATTGTTACTCCGCCGGTATCTAATTCATCGGGGACTTGGACATATGTCTCCTCGAATTCGAAGGTGGTCACGGTTGAAGGCAGTTCATTGGTGATTATTGGCCCAGGAAGTGCGACGATTTCGGCGACGCAAAACTCCGCTGGGGCCTATTCGCAATCAAACGTCGTACAGACCACTCTGACAGTGAAATCAAAGCCGACTCCTCAGCCGGCCCCTACACCCACTGTTAAGCCCACGCCGACTCCAAAGCCCACACCCACGGCTACCAAGTCCCCGATTAATGCCACCGTCAAAGTCACCGCCACAAAACGGATTCTCAACGTGGTTGTCATCGGGGTCAAAGCCCTGGTTTTCATCAACGGCAAACCCGCCAAGGTGGGTAAGAACGCAGTCAAGCCAGGGACGGCATCGGTTGTCATTACTATTGATGACAAAGTCGTCTACAGACGGGTGTTCAGCATTAAGTGAGTCCTTCGAAGTAGCCGCGGTATTTATCGTTTCGGATCTCGATAAAAATTTTCGTGTGGGCCGATAGCCGTTAAGACGATTTCTTTCGCTTCCTCATCGATGAGATAAGCAAGAAGATAGTGAAGGTCAAGTGCGTGAAATTTGTAAATGAAAAAGAACTCGAGATCACTCTTTTTCTCTTCGCCCCAGGTTGGATCTTTGGCGATAACAGCGATTGCTTCATGTGTTGCTCTGGTGAGGTTGGGATGCATCCGTTTAGCAGTTCGCGTGAAACGACGGGTTCTAACGATTCGATAGGACATTGGTGGTCCAGTTAGCGGTCAAAAATCATTCGAATGAGCCAGGTGTATAGGGCGTGCGCTCAGAGGCCGGTTCTGCCATTGCAGCAAGAACATCAATGATGAAGTAGATCGGTAAATCAGGGTTATTTATTGCCGTCCGACCGACCTTGGCCCAGTACTCGATCTGCCCAGCGATAGTCCGATACTCGATTGCGGCTTCGACCTTCGCCCGTTCATACGTTTCTTTATCAATTCTCACCGGCATGCTCATGAGAGTAATTTACTACATTTGTAGTAAATTCTGATTGAAGATTGAAGTAAGACTCTGTATTGATGGTTCCGGCAATGTGTGCGAATCGCCTGTGAACCTTAGTAAATTGTCCGTTTTGTCTGACCCACGCGACAATGTGCGGTTAGATTCGTAGTAGCAGGTAGAGGCGACGACGGTCGTTTCTGCACAAAAAACCGGTTAAGAGAAGGAATCTCCCGTGGCGAAGATAATGGTTCAGGAAGGTCCGATGGTCTGGACCGTTACTGAACTGGGTGCTTTCTACACAGAGCACCGTAGCGAGCTTCTCGCTCACGCCAATCGAGTTCTTAAAGATTCCCCTAAGGCTGAGGAAATCACTCAAGATGCCTTGATCAAGTTTATGCTTGCCGCCCCCGAACTTGAATCTGACGATCACGCCCTGTCCTATCTCCACCGCACCATCGAAAATCTCTGCATTGACCTGTTTCGTATGGAAGGTCGCCGCCCAAATCTCGTTCTTCTCGATGATGCGACTGCCGAGATCGAAGCCACGTGGCAAGACGATGGTGACCACTCTGCCGTGCTCAGTGCAGCAGAGGATGCCGCCATTGTTCGACAGGCCCTTGCCATGCTCTCACCTGCCGAGCGAGCTGCCCTTGTTATGTGGGAGGTCGAAGGTCGTTCCACCGAGGAAATTGCCGCCGAACTTGGCATCAAGACTGCGGCAGTGCGCCATACAGTTTCACGCGCCCGCGCCTCTCTGCGTCGCATTCTCTCCGAATTTATTATTGATGAAGAGCGTGGCTTGACCGCTCTAGATCTTCTTTCAACGACGTACAAGAAGTCCTCGGCGATAGCGAAGAAATCGTCCAAAGTTGCGTTCTCACTCCTCCTTGTTGTTACTGCCTTCTTTGGATTCAATTCCATAGCAGGCAATGGTGCTGGCGTTCCGTCTGCGCTCTCAGGTGTTACTGGGGTTGCAGGCGGACCAGTTACCAGTGCGCCGACAATCACTGCGCCATCTTCTAGTCCCAGCGTTGCTGCTCTGACCAAGCCAAAGCCATCCGCCGTGTCACAGACTCCGACCGCTGTTGCCTCGACTCCTTCCAAGAAGGTCGATGGCCTTGTAAGTGGTTTCTCGGTAAAAGGCGCGCCAATCTCCTTCCCCGGTCTTGATAAAGACGGCATTCCTACAGGCAACACGATCACTGATTCCAACAAGAACATTGGCAAGCTCTTCGTAGGAAAAGATGCGCCAGTGCTCACTGACTCTGGGATCGTCTTGAGCAATCAGGCGATGACTTTAGATGGCGGTCCAAATATTCTTCTCGCCCAATCGATCACCGTCGATGGGACTGGCACTAGTTATTCAGTCGCCCCAGCAGCGGGTATCAACGGGAATTGGACCTCTTTGAAGTTGTCCTCTACAACGACCAATATCGAGCGCCTTGCCAACGGCCAGTACTTAATGACCGTGATGATGGTCATAGATTCGGCTATCAAGTCAGATTTCCAGTTGCCAACAACAGGAAATGGGTATGATTTAACTGCAGCCCCAAGGGCGATTACAACACGCCTACTTCTTACTGCGGGCAAGACACAGATCCTTGCTCAAGCAATTTCAGTCTCTGATATAGGAAAGGGAGCGACCACCTAATGACCTCCCTTCCATCTAACTTTCCTCGCCGCATCCGGATACGCGGTGGGGAATTTGGTGCATCAGCACGTGCGATGCATCGAAAAGCCGCTCTCGAGAACGTCTCGAAAGCGACAATCGAAAGGAAACTAATGTCTACAAAGACAACATTCAAGCGCGTAGCGCTTGTAGCTGTTGCTGCGTTGGGCTTCGGTCTTCTCTCTGTGGTGCCTTCATCGGCAACTTCACAGGCAGATACCCTGACGCTTAGTTCAGCAGCAACAACTGTCACGGTTGGAACAGCTGCTACAACTACGCTGACCCAAGCGTTCACAGGCCTTGGTGGAGACACCATGACCGTGACTGCTTCTGTCAGCAGTGCCCCAACGGGCAACAGTGCAGTACCAGCATTGACTGTTAACCAGGCTTCAAACACGAACGCTTCAACGGCAGTCACTGGAGGTGGCCTCATTGGCACCACCGCTGATACAGCAAGCGCCACCGTCTACAACTCAGCGTCCGGTGTATACACAGTCACCTTGCCTACAACGGCAATTGCTGGAACTTATGTAATTAAGTTCACTGCGGCTGTTGTTACTCCAAACACTGGCACAGTTAATGCTGCTGTGGCTACGTGGACCGTAACAGTTGGCGCTGCAACTGCAGCTACGGCTGATACGACTTCAACGGCGTATATCGCTGCTGGTGGAGTTACGGCCCCAACCTCAACAACCGATGCTCTCGCCGTCAATGTACCAATGGCGGTCGGCACACAAGCTGCAGCAATTTTGGTTACCCCCAAACTTGCTAGTGCTTCTGCAAGCGTTACCTTGACTGCAACCATTACGGGCCCTGGACTTATTGGTCTTGGCACACAAACCGTGGGTGCAACAGGTCGCTCACTTACGTCGGGAACTGCTGTATCAACCGACTACGTAACCGTATGGCCAGATGGAACAGCTGGCGTTGCAACGATCACAATCTCCTCCGGAAGCACAGTTCTTGGAACCAAGACTGTTACCTTCTACGGAGCAATTGCGACCGTTACGACTACTGTTGTAAACTCAGTAATCACAGTTGGTAGCGCCGGTGCAAACGTTGGTGCAATCACGGCTGTTGCAAAGGACTCCGGTGGAAACGTTGTTCCAGTTGGAACCCTCTACGCAACTTCTGACACCGCTGGATTTATAAGCAACTCCTACAGCTCAGCCGCCATTGGTGGAACAACTGCTGGCGTTGCAACCTTCACCTTGACTGGTGTTGCTGAAGGTACTGCAAAGATCACAGTCGGAACCGGTAGTTCATCTACCGCAACCGGCGCGTTCAATGCGACTCCAGTAGCTGTCCGTGTTGGTGGAGCTCCTGCATCAGTTAAAGTGACCTTCGATGCCGCCAGTTATACAGTTGGCCAAGCAGCGACCGTCACGGTGACTATATTGGGTCCTTTAGGAAATCCTGTTGCTAATGGAACCTATACCAACATCTTCAGCACTACTTCACCTGCAGCCGGGTTGGTTTCCAACTACGCTCTTGGTGGGGCAGCTCTTCCAGCGTCAGGTACCATCACCACATCTGGTTCAACTGGAACCCAGACCTTTGCAGTGACCATGCCTACCTATGCATCGAGCGTTAAGCTCTCTGCAACAGGTGGAACTGCCCTTGCAACGGCTAACCAGGTCGCATTGACTTCGGCAACAGTCGACGTAACTGATGCGAACGCCACTGCAGCAATTGATGCAGCAAACGCAGCAACCGATGCAGCGAACTATGCTGCTGACGCTGCCGATGCCGCAACGACCGCCGCGCAAGAAGCCACAGCTGCCGCACAGGCTGCTCAAGATTCAGCAGATGCTGCTACAGCAGCCGTTGTTGCTCTTGGTCTCCGTGTTGACACCTTGATGGCATCAGTACGTGCACAATTGACTTCATTGTCAAACTTGCTCGTACGTCTCATCAAGAAGGCACACGCCTAAATCGAAGGACTCCTTCGACTTAGTCTGTAACTAAGTAACAAAAGCCCGGTTCCTGCTTCGGCAGGGGCCGGGTTTTTGGCTTTTATTGCTCCTTTTCGATTGAGTTGCATCTGTTTGCCCAATTCGATTGTTAGAGTCAGCTCATTGATCGTTGAGGAACGAGGGTCTACGGGTGATTCGGTTTGATGAGAAACAGGCAGCGCAAGTCAGAAACTTAGTTCTTTTAACCGGCATTGTGACGACGTTAATTGTCTGGACCTCCCTCGCCGACCCAATTAATTTTCCCAAAATGTTCATGCTGAGCATTTTTTCTGCGTGGATCCTCGGATTGGTGATTACTAGATTAATTAGTGCCAAAGGGCGGCGCCTATCTGTTGGGCAGTGGGCTCTCTTGTGTTTTGCACTAAGCCTCATACTTGCGGGATTTTTGACCGACGTAAAGTACACAGCATTCTTTGGCGCTATACAGCGAAATGATGGCGCCTTCTCCTACATTGCTTTGGCCATCCTCTCTTTTGCAGCCATGATGAGTTTTGGGCCGACCAATTTTAGGCAATTGAGATGGTGGATCCTCGCCGTTGGTTCCATTCTTACGGCATATGGCTTCTTGCAGACTTTTGGACATGATCCCTTTAAATGGGTTCTTCTTTATAACCACGTTGTCGGAACATTAGGCAATCCGGACTTTTTCTCCGGAATTGTCGGCGTCGCTGCGATAGCCAGTGTCTGGCTTGTGCTTGTCGAAGAGCAGATTCAAATCCGCGTGGCGGGCCTGTTCCTTCTCCTTTGCGAGCTCTTTATTCTCAAACGCTGTGGTTCCATTCAGGGCATTGCGGCATTCTCAATAGGGCTTGTGATTTTGCTGGTTGCCAAATTATGGCAACGACGAAGAGAATTCGGTATCGGTGCCACTGTAGTAGTCGGACTGGTCTCAATACCCGTAGCCCTGGGTTTACTCGACAAGGGCCCGATGGCGCATTTTATTTACAGAAGCTCATTTCAAAGTCGAGTGGATTACTGGCACGCCGCATTGGGTATGTTCGAGGCTCATCCTTTCGCCGGCGTTGGACTTGATCGCTTTGGACAATATTACGGACAGTATGCTCCGCAAATCCAGGTAGTGCAGGGACAGCCAAGCGACAACGCCCACAATGTTTTTCTTCAACTCTTAGCAACGGGCGGATTATTGGTCATTGTTCCTTATCTATTCCTACTCTCGTTGATTTTCATAGCTGCGATTCGGGCTATCAAGAATGCGACGGGGAGCGAGCGAATTGATACCGTTGCGCTCTTTTCCATATGGCTTTCACTTCTTTTCATTTCGGCGATCTCTATTGATAATTTGGGAGTTGCTGTCTGGTTCTGGATTGCCGGTGGAGCGCTCTATGGGGTCTCTAAACACTCTGGTGTGGGGAAGGCTGTGGGGAAGTCAAAATCCGGCAAGACTTCCAAGCGCGTTGCCGCTGACAACTCGAATTTACTTGCACCAATTGTCGCCTTTGGCATGTCGATAGTAATGCTGGTGCCCATGGTGCCAGCTTGGCGCAGTTCTTCTATGTTATTGGCTTTGCAACGCCAGCGAACTGGATGGACGGCGGCACAGTACGTGGACGCTATTACGAAGGCGGCCAACGTTCAACCGAGAAATGTCCAAGTGCGTGCGCAGTTTGCTGATATTGCCCTGCGCGTATCGGCATTTACTACAGGCATAAGTCTTATCGAGTCCATTAATAGGGAAGATAGGAGATCTATCGATGGGAATACTCTCGGTGCGATCGCCTATGAGTTGACAAAGAAATATGAATCCGCATTGCCATATCGTCTAAGGCTGCTCCAAATTGACCCGTGGAGTACGCGAAATATGCTCCAATTGGTAACCGATTACGTTGCATTAAAGGATATGGCGAAGGCACGAGAAATGTCTTCTAGACTTTTGAAGTTGTATCCAAATAGCCCAGACGCCAAGTCTGCCGAAACACTCATCAAGGGATAAGGTTTCCTCCATGTCAGAACGCAACAAGACCGTTGCCATCATTGGCCAAGGATACGTGGGGCTGCCCTTGGCTATGGCTGCCATAAAGGCGGGATGGCATGTCATCGGGATCGAGAATTCTGTTGCCAAATTTGAGGGAATATCTGTAGGAATCAGTCCGGTGGAGGATGTTGCTTCGTCCGAAATTCAAGAGGTTTTGAAGTCAGGGCAGTACCGAATATCCAATTCAGTCTCTGATGTAAGGGATGCCTCCATTGTGACAATCTGCGTGCCGACTCCGCTGGATGCGGATCGGGCACCAGATTTGAGCATTCTCGAGAAGGCGGTTCTTGATATAGCCCCTCACCTTTTAGATGGAACTCTGGTTATCAATGAATCTACGTCGTTCCCTGGAACTCTGAGAGATTTTATTCAACCTCGCATCTTGGAGAATAAGGCCGGAGCAGAAGTTGTAATCCATCTGGCAGTCGCGCCAGAGCGTGTCAACCCAGGTGACGCCAAATTTCATCAAAAGAACACTCCTCGCCTGGTGGGTGGTATTGATGAGAAGTCGACTCGGTTAGCGGTGGGGTTCTATTCGTCCATTTGCGACGAAGTTGTGGAGGTATCCTCCCCTGAAATTGCCGAGACAGCCAAACTCTTGGAGAACACCTTTAGATTGGTGAACATTGCCCTCGTCAATCAGTTGGCACAGGTGTGCGCGAACCAAAATATAGATGTGCATGAGGTGATTGACGCGGCCTCGACAAAACCCTACGGATTTATGCGTTTTACTCCCAGCGTGGGCGTCGGCGGACATTGCATTCCGGTTGATCCCATGTATCTCTCCTGGTGGGCCGAGAAGAACGGCACGCGAGCCTCAATCATCGATCATTCTGATGCAATCAACGTTGGTATGCCCGTCTACGTATCGCAGAGAGTTCGCGATCTGGTGGGTGCGAAATCTGAATCTAAGCGCGCGTTGATCATGGGTGTTGCCTACAAACCCGGCGTTAAGGATGTTCGAGAGACTCCCGCAACTGCGCTACGCGATGACTTGATCAGCAACGGTTTCGAAGTCGGATGGATTGATCCGCTCGTGGCTGATTGGGAAGGGTCCTCGCCCGTGGATCTCTTATGGGAATGTGACGTTGTGGTCATTGCGACGGCGCAACCGGGACTACCTGTTGCCGAATTTGCTTCACGTGGCATCCCGATCTTGGATTGCACGGGAGCGTTTAAAGACTTGGCGAACGTCGTCCGACTTTAGTTCGCAGATAAGTGTTGGGCAACATCTCGGATGATCGTCTCGAGATTCCTCGTGGGTGCCCAGCCAGTCAACGTCTTTATTCGATCAATATTGGGTACGCGCCTTTCCATGTCTTCGAAGCCATCCACATAGGCGTCTTCGTAGGCGACATAGACAATCTTGCTCGTGGAGTCGGTAGCTTCGATGATCCTTCGCGCCAGGTCGTAGATGGAGATCTCTTCGCTGTTGCCGATGTTCACGACCGTCCCGATCGTTTTTTCCGAATGAGAAACTGCGATGAGGGCATCGATGATGTCTGCGACGTGGCCAAAGCAGCGGGTCTGCTTGCCATCTCCATAGATGGTGATGTCCTCGCCGGCTAGGGCGGCGGCGACAAATCTTGGAACTACCATGCCGTAGGCACCCAATTGGCGAGGGCCAACAGTGTTGAAGAACCGAACAATGCGAGCTTGAAGGTTTCGGTCTTTCCAATATGCATATGCAAGAGTTTCATCCAGTGCTTTGGCCTGGCTATAGGACCAACGCAACATCAGAGGGGATCCAAGAATTCTCGAATCATCTTCTTGCAAGGAGTCGGAGATGTTCTTTCCATAAACTTCACTGCTGCTTGCAATGAGAACCGGGCAGGAATGTTTCAGGGCAGAGTCCAGAACATTCTCGGTACCCCGAAGATTGGTCATGAGGCTGGCCAACGGTCTTTCAAGGATGTTAAACACACCCACGGCAGCGGCGAGGTGATAGATGTAATCGGTCCGCTCCACCAGGTGATCGACGATGGCTGGGTCAAGAACTGACCCCTCGACGAATGTCAGATTGCCTGACTCCTTCGCCCCGTCTAGGTTCTCGATGCGACCGGTCTCCAGATTGTCCAAGACGGTGACCAGGTGGCCTTCCTGGACCAGGCGGTCGGTGAGGTGTGAGCCGATAAATCCGGCACCACCTGTAACTAATACGCGCATTACCCCACCTTATTGGGTGGCAGGCCATCGATCGTGCATCCTCACCGCGGGCCTGAAGGTGCCACTCACTTAACTCACAGGAATTTAAGGTTATCTTCAGCCATGGCAGCCAAGCAGCAGAGAACAAAGAGTTCTCGGGTCGATTGGGCAGCCCTCATTGCCGGCCTTGGCCTTGGCCTGACCATCGCTCTCCAAGTGACGACAATGCGTCGCTCTGACATCTCCTCGGTCTATTCCTCCATTAATACCCTCTCGCGGCTCTGTGCTCTGGTTGGCACGTACTTTGCTCTCCTTGGAATCGTCCTGGTTTCGCGAATCCCGTGGGTGGAACGCGGTGTCGGTCATGATCGCCTTGTTACGTGGCATCGCAAACTCGGTCCCTATTCGCTCTTCCTCATCGGCTTTCATGTTCTTTTTGTCATCTTGGGATATGCCGGCCAAGACCACGTTGCCTTGATCGTCGAACTCTGGCGCTTACTTCATCAGTATCTCTGGATGTGGGCCGCCCTTGCCGGATTCATCTTGATGATCATGGCCGGTGTCACGTCATACAAGAAGGCCCGCGCCAAGATGAGCTATGAAACGTGGTGGATGATTCACGTCTACACCTATCTGGCAATTGGACTGGCTTTTATGCATCAAGTGCTCAACGGACAGATGTTTATCGGCCATCCTTTGAATCGCGCATATTGGACGTCCCTGTATATCTTCATGGCAGCGAGCATCGTGATTTGGCGAATTGGAATTCCCATTGCTCGCTCATTTCGACACAACCTCAAGGTTCAAAAGGTTGTCATCGAAGGTCCAGGCGTCGTCTCGGTCATCATGCGGGGGCGAAAACTTCACAAGATGGCAGCAGAGGGCGGACAGTTCTTCGGATGGCGCTTCCTTGCCCGCAAGCACTTTCTCATTTCGCACCCATATTCCTTGTCGGCTGCTCCAACACAACATCTCATGCGAATCACGGTAAAGGACTTGGGCGATCACTCTGGATCACTGGCATTTCTAAAGCCAGGCACACGCATCTTCGTGGAGGGTCCTTATGGGGCATTCACGGCGGGACGATCATCGCGTCGTCATGTGGTCTTGGTTGGTGGGGGGGTAGGCATCACTCCCATTCGAGCCATTATGGAGGAATTCAGAGATGGCGTTGAGATGGATGTGGTGTATCGCGCTTCTCGAAACGAGGACTTGGTACTCAAGCAAGAGTTGGACTACCTAGCGGCACAATCGCAAGGCTCCATTCGCATCCACTATCTGGTGGGATCGCGTCGTGACCATCCCATGGATGCCAAGACGTTCAATCGGTTGATTCCACTCTTTGCAGACTCGGATATCTATATCTGCGGCCCAGGTCCCCTCGTGGACGCAGTGCGCCAAGCTGCCAAGGACTCAGGGGTACCCAAGAACCGCTTCCACGATGAGGCTTTTGCCTTCCACTCGGAATGAGGGCTCAAAGTCGAAGGATCCGCACGGTCTGGATTCAGGTCCCTCACAGGTTCTTAGGCAAATATCAATGCCTGGCCTTGGGAATTCGTTTAACTAGGGGGTTTGCATGAAGCGGGCGCTGCTTATTGCAGGGGGCACGGTAGGTGGGTTGGGCGCTGTCCTTGCCATCACCCCACCGCAGTTGAATTCGCAGAGCGCCATGGGCGGCCTTTCAAACATAGCCGGTGCGGCCGCAACTACCGTCGCCCCGGTTGCACAGACAACAACCACGGCACCTGCCACGACTACTCCCGTTGCAACGACGCCTTCGGCTACAACGACAACTCCAGTTGCGACCACTCCTAAAGCGACTACTGCAAAAAAGAAGAAAGCCATCAGGCGGAAAGTAGCGGTCGCAAAAGTAACTCACAAAACTGTAGCGCCAGCAACAAATACTCCGACTGCCGCGGCTACCGCCACTGCTAGTACACCTACCGCGCCCGCGCCAGTGCCTGTCACAAAAAAAGTTTCCGGAACCTTCACTGGCGGCGTCGTCAACGTCAACTACGGAAACGTGCAGGTTCAGATTACTGTCGTCGATGGAAAGATCACGGATGCCCAGGCGCTGCAAGCTCCATCGGGGCGAAGTGATCGCTACACCCAGTACGCACTTCCGATACTGCGCTCGCAAACACTGGCAGCCCAAGGTTCCAATATTCATGGCGCTTCCGGTGCTTCATACACCTCATACGGTTGGTATACCTCGCTTCAAGCAGCCCTGGCAAAAGCCGGGCTGTGACATGATCCATTCGTGGCACATTTACGCGCAGAGATAGAAGTTTGGGGAACAATCCTCTTCGTTGACGCGGCTTCCCCTGTCGTCAACGGAGTTGACGAAAAAGCTCTACAAGCCGGGATTGACAAAGTGCGTGAATTTGCGATTCACGTAGATGATGTCTTCTCAACGTACAAGCCAGATTCAGTGATTTCGAAATTGCGAAGAAAAGAAATCTCTATCGATTCAACATCGGACGAAGTAAAAGATGTCTGGAACCGTTGCGCCTTTGCCCGCGAGATTACAGAGGGTGCCTTTGACCCATGGGCAGTAGTAGGCGGATTTGATCCGTCTGGTCTAGTAAAAGGGTGGGCTGCGGATAAGTGTGCTGGAATCATGCTGGAAGCGGGTGCAAAGCATGTGCAGATAAATGCAGCGGGGGATCTCTCTTTGCGAGGCGGCCGTATTGATTCAGGAAATGTAATTCCATGGTCCATTGGCATTGTTAATCCGGAGAATCGAGAAGAGATAGTTCAAGTCTTCAATATTATGGACGGTGCGATAGCCACGAGTGGGACCTATGAGCGTGGAGCTCACATCCTGGATCCGCATACAGGCTTGATTGCAATCGGTGCCCGTTCGGCGACCGTCATTGGTACAGATGGGGGATTAACTGACGCGCTTGCCACGGCCTTGATGGTCGAAGGCCGCGATGGGGCCATCTGGTTTTCGCATCCGGACTTGGCAGAATATTCGGGGTGGGTTGTTGATCGCCACGAAGATGTAGCGTGGAGCGTAGGACCAGAATCAATTACGCTGTGATTTCGGAGAGCATGGCGATATGTTCGGCGCTCAATTCAAGTACTTGAACGATCTCCTCCAACTGCTCGACAGTGCGCGCACTCGCGATCGGAACGCTGACGCTGGGCTGTGCTCGCAGCCAGGCAAGCGCCACAGCCGAAGGGTTGCTTGCGTAATGCCTTGCGATCTCCTCGAGTGCTTCTACAGTTCTCCAGCCCTTTTCATTCTGGTAAGGAACAACGTCGGCGGCGCGCACAGATTCGACGGTGATCCCGGGCTTGTATTTGCCACTAAGGAAACCTCGTGCTAACCCGAAGAAAGGCAGAAGAGAAATCCCATGGGCGCTTATTACCTCTGAAACCTCGCCCTCGATGCCTTTGCGCTCCATGAGATTGTATTGATCTTGCAGAGCCACATAGGAAGCGAATCCGTTCTCCTTGCTGACCTGCAAAGCCTCATCCAAGCGCTTTGCGGAATATTGAGATGCGGCGATATACCTCACCTTGCCTTCTTCGATAAGGTGGGTGAACGCCTCCAATGTCTCACCCAGCGGCGTTGTGGCATCGTCTTCGTGTGCGAAGTAGAGATCAATGTGGTCAGTTTGCAATCTGCGAAGAGAGTCATTGCACGCGGCCACAATATTTTTAGCGCGTAGGCCCGGTCGCTTTGAAAACTTCGCAACCTTGGTGGCTACGATCATGGAGTCGCGATTGTTCTGCTTCTTCATCCAGTTTCCGATGATCTTTTCGCTCTCGCCCCCTTCATTGCCATCCTTCCATTCTGAGTAGACGTCGGCAGTATCGACGAAATTGCCTCCATGCATGGAGTAGGCGTTCAAAATGTCAAAGGACTGGGCCTCATTGGCGCTCCATCCGAAGACATTGCCCCCAAGGCAGAGCGGATGAACTGTCAGGGAAGTCTTTGGAATAGTGACCATTGCCCAACCGTAAGGCAGGATTGGTTCATGCGCGAAACCACCGGAGGATTCACCAGCTCCGAATTGGCACGAGAGGCCGCCACTTTGATTCTGCCCTCACTTACGCAGAGCGAAGCCCTCGAACTTGGCGAGATTGCGGCTTCGATCGGAGAAGATCGAGCGTTGGCCATTGCGGTGGAAGTGCGACTTAAAGATTGGATTGTTTTCCACGCATCACTTCCTGGATCTTCGCCGGAAAACGATAGATGGATTGCGCGGAAAGCTCGTGTCGTCATGGCCACCGAGCACTCCACGATCTTTGAAAGAGTCCTCGCCGAAGAGCAAGGCTTTGATTGGTATTCCTCAACGGGGCTGTCGGAGGAGACCCATGCAGTGCACGGCGGTGGTTTGGCGCTGAATGTGAAGGGTCTTGGCTTTGTGGGAATTCTCCTCATCAGCGGCCTGCCCCAGGTGGAGGATCACCTGTTGGGTGTGGAAGTTATCGCCGAGTATTTAGCGCGCAAAGGCGAGCTTTCGTGAGTGTCTGGGTCTGCGGCGAGGCTCTTGTGGACGTTCTGCCAGAAGGCTCTGTCGTGGGAGGTGGGCCTGCAAATACGGCAAAGGCGTTGACACGACTTGGACGAGATGTTGAATTCATCGGCGGCATCTCGACGGATCGTTATGGGGATCAAATAACAGAAGAATTAAGTCGCGACGCAGTGGGACTCAAACTTTCGCATATCAGCAAGAAACCAACTTCTACTGCGCAAGTGACTTTGGATGAAATGGGCGGTGCGTCTTACGTTTTTGCTATCGAGAACACAGCGACCTTTGATTTCGATGATGAGTGGTTGCCCGATCCATCACGTAGGAAACCGGAAATTCTGCACATTGGCTCCCTTGCAACAATCGTGGAACCTGGCTCGCCGACACTTTATGAATGGGCAATGAGGGTGGCCGAGTTTGCCCCGGTCGTTTTCGATCCCAACGTTCGAACCTCATATCTTGCCGATCGCCCCCGTTATGTTGCCTCGGTGGAGAAATGGATTTCAATCTCATCGGTTGTCAAAGCAAGCGATGATGATCTTGCCTGGTTGTATCCGGATTTGAACTTACTGAGTGTCGCCAAGAGATGGATTGATGCGGGAGTTGAAATTGTAGTGATCACGCTCGGGGCCAAAGGCATGATGGCAGTGACAGCTAATGAAGTTATTGAAATCCCAGGTATCGCAGTTGAGGTCGTGGATACTGTTGGAGCCGGGGACACTGTGGGAGCAGTTATCGTCGACGCGATATTGGAGCATGGAATCTTCAATTTGCGCGGAGATCTGCTTCGAGATGCTCTGAATTGTGCAGCCATTGCTGCTGCAATAACCTGTAGCCGTGTAGGCGCCCAGCCTCCAACAAAGCGTGAAATACGAACCAAAGAAAAGAATCGGGTCTAGAAATGCAGTACATCGATGATGCAGAATTCCAGATCGCAATTGACCTTGATCAAGGTGGACGTATTGCCTCACTCAGATGGCGCGATATGGAATTTGCAACTCCCTTTCGTGGAGAGATCCAAACCTGGGGTTGGTACGCGATGGCACCTTGGGCTGGACGGATCCGCGACGGGATTATTCGGAATTCAAGCGACAAGGAATTCCAATTGCCGACAACTATCGACCCACCTCATGCGCTCCACGGGTTTGGTTTCACATCCTCGTGGCAGGAGATTGGGCCGGGGCGGGCACTCCTTCACCTGCCAGCTCCATATGGCGGGGCAACAGTAGAACAGCGGATAGAAGTCCTCGACGATGCGGTCCGATGGAGTTTGGAATACGAACCAGGGCATTGCGATCTCCCAGTGTGGTTGGGTATTCACCCATGGTTTCCTCGAGATCTAGGACACGGTGGGAGCGCAGAAATTGAATTTGCTGCTGAATCTATGTTGGAGCGCGACGGTGAAGGTCTGCCATCGGGCAAATTTATTTCCCCGAGCAAGCAACCGTGGGATGACGCTTTCACGCAGATTCGGGGCGTTCCCGCGGTCGTCTGGGAGGACGCCGCACGAATTGATATCGAATGCG
The DNA here is from genome assembly GCA_031360585.1 of Actinomycetes bacterium. Classification (GTDB taxonomy): domain Bacteria; phylum Actinomycetota; class Actinomycetes; order Nanopelagicales; family Nanopelagicaceae; genus QYPT01. The sequence goes on from JANMBV010000059.1 coordinate 24,609, forward strand.
ATGCACCGTGGTGGGTTGTCTACACCGAAGACGCCGAGGCCATCTGTATCGAACCACAGACTGCGCCACCGGATGCGGCCAATCTTGGCATAAGCGGAGAGCATTACTTGGAAGCTTTATTTGTATTTTCGGAAGGATAAGAAATGATCGACCGCACGTACTTGGCAGAACTCACCACGATCGAGCAGAGACGCTTTCTGGAAAAACATCCAAAGAGTGGTGAGATGTTCCTAGCTGCCAAGAAAGTGATGCCTGGCGGAGTTCCGATGTCATGGATGGCCAAATGGCCAGGTGCGTATCCGGTTTTTGTAGAGAGCGCCCAGGGTGCCCGTTTCATTGACATGGACCAGAATGTCTACATTGATTTTTGTTTAGGCGATACGGGATCGATGACAGGTCATTCACCCGAACCAACAGTGAAGGCAATACGAGAACAGGTCGGCAAAGGGCTCACCGCCATGCTCCCAACTCAAGATGCCGTTTTGGTCGCCACGGAGTTGGCTAAGCGATTTGGATTGCCTCTTTGGCAATTCACCGTCTCTGCAACCGATGCCAACCGCCATGTCATCCGTTACGCGCGGCATATCACTGGTAGGGGGAAAATCATTGTTATAGACCGCTGTTATCACGGCAGCGTCGATGAGACTTTTGCAACCCTTGACGCAGATGGAAACACGATCGCCCGCGAGGGTAATATCGGAGCACCCGTTCCACTTGAGGAGACAACACGCGTTGTCGAGTTCAACGACTTAACGTCGATGGAGGAAGCTCTCGCGCATGGAGACGTGGCGGCGATCTTGATGGAGCCGGCCATGACCAACGTGGGGATTGTGCTGCCAGAAGATGGCTACCTTCAAAGAGTAGGTGAGTTGGCCAAGCAATACGGGGCTCTCTGGATCATTGATGAAACGCACACAATTTCGGTGGGCGCAGGCGGAATGACGGCCGCGCTGGGACTTAAACCTGATTTCCTCACTATCGGCAAGGCCATCGCCGGCGGAATCCCAACTGGAACTTTCGGTATGACTGACGAAGTGGCTGCTTCCATCTCTACTCGCATTGCTTTGGACGAGATTGACACCGGCGGAATCGGCGGGACCTTGGCGGGAAACGCACTCTCTTTGGCCGCTATGCGAGCCACGCTCACCGAAGTGCTCACATCAGAGGCATTTGAAGCCATGATCGCACTTGGCACGAGATGGGCGGACGGAGTTGACGCGGCGATTAAAGAGTTCGGACTTCCGTGGCACTGCAACCGCCTTGGTGCCCGCGCAGAGTACGTCTTCGCATCGAAGGCGCCGCGCACTGGCCGAGAAGCAGCAGATGCGGGGGACTTCGAACTCGAGCAGTACATACATCTGCGCCTGCTCAACGACGGCTTCCTACTTACCCCATTTCACAATATGGCTCTCATGTCACCTGCAACTACGACTAAAGATGTTGATGCCCATACAGTGGCGTTTAGAAAAATGTGCGCCGATTTAGTTGGGTGAAACAAATCCGTTTAGGCAAAGAAATGGCCCCAGCAATGTGGCTTTCGCCATGGATTGTTCTGGGGCCTCGCAAGTGAGTGTACTCGCCTACCAATCGATTAGGGCGCACATGGTCCGAATTCGAAATTACGCTCAGATATATGCTCTTCTTGGAATATTCGAAACCAGACTTAGAATCACGATTCCAAAGGTCCTTGGCGCGGACACGATTACTCAGAGTAACTTTAAATGGTATGAAACGTTTGCCCTTTCCCCCCGAGGAACAGAAGCCCTAGTAATAGCGCGGGGCAAGGCCGTCAAATTAAGAACT
>JANMBV010000060.1:0-50661 GCA_031360585.1 Actinomycetes bacterium
ACGAAGGAGACGACTGCGGGCAGGATCTTCTGGGATCGGAAGATCTGGGCCAACGTGGCCAGGCGCTCATCCGGCACTCCCACAACGCCTACGTTGGGCTCGATCGTGGCGAAGGGATAGTTGGCCGCAAGGACGTTGTTCTTGGTCAGGGCGTTGAAAAGGGTGGACTTACCCACATTGGGCATTCCGACGATTCCGATGGAGAGGCTCACGAGGAGTAGAGCCTACGCGTCTTCGTCGGTGGTTCCTGCCACGATAGGCCCATGAGCAATTCGTTAGGCATAATTCTGGGTACTTCTGGCTTGATCCTCGGGGCGATCATCGGCTTCTTGGTCGCTCGCGGGAGAGTCGCATCTACCCAGGCCCAACTCGTTGCGGCTAAGGGTTCAGTTTCCGCGCTCGAAAAACAAATTCTCACGATGCAGGGTGCCCAGACCGAGACAACTCGGTTGGCCACCGAACTAGAAGCTATGAAGAAGTCAGTGGAATCCCTCTCCTTTCAGGCAAGGCAAGCAGAACTCAGTCGCGTGGAGGCAGAGCAGAAGATCCGTAATGACCTTACTAATATGGCAACAACCAATAAATCACTGCTTGAAGAAACCTCCAAGATCGCGGGCGCACTATCCAGTTCACAAACCCGCGGAAAATTCGGCGAGGCCCAACTTGAGCAACTCCTTGAAAGCGCCGGCCTCATTGAGGGCGTGCATTTCACTCGACAGAAATCCATGACTGGCGACGGTGACAAGGTAGGAATCCCGGACATCACGATTTCTTTCCCAGGCTCAAGCGTCCTCTTCATCGACTCGAAATTTCCCTTTGAAAGATTTCTCGACGCATTCGACACCGACGATCTGGCCTTACGCGAATCCTTGATGGAGCAGCACGCCAAGGATCTCCTCAAACATGTCGATGCTCTCGCCAAGCGGGGCTACGCCAGCAGAGATGATTCCGCAAGTTTCGTCGTACTCTTCGCCCCGTTTGAATCCATCCTCACCGAGGCATTGCGCGTTGATCCACACTTGCTCGAAAAGGCATTTAGAAAGAGCGTCACGATCGCCACACCTACGACGATGATGTCGCTTCTGGCTACTGTAGGCTACGTTTTTAGTCGAAACCGGCTTGCCGAAAGTGCGGTCGAAATACAAGAGTTGGCCGGGACATTTCTTAAGAACGTCGCCTCGTTGCACGTGAAAATCGTTGCCGTGGGCGATCGACTCAAGGCGACAGTGAAGGCCTACAACGACATGATTCCCACCGCCGAGAGCACTGTCTTGAGCCCAGCGAAGAAGATTATGAGTCTGGGCGTATCAGGAGACTCCAGTAAACTAAAGGCGTTCCCAGAAGTCTCGGAGAACGTGAGAGAGCTCAAGAGCAAATTGGCCATCGATGGCCCCGAGGATTTCATTGATGGTGAAGAAGTAGATGAGGAGATCGAATGACGCCCACCTCCGGCCTGCAGATATCAAAACAGGGACTCACCAAGGCAGGAGTGGTGGTTCTTCAGACATTCTTCATTGCACTCGTATCTATATCTGAAGTTCTCATTCGTCATGGCATCGGCGTCTTCACGGGCATCATGATCTGCATTGTTGTCTTTGGAACAATCCGCTTTGGTCGCTCTGGCACAGAATATGTTTCTGCTGCGACTGCCCCGCTGGCTTTCGCCGTTACTACATTCATTGCCACAGCTATTGCAGATGGTATGCATGTTTCAAAAATGGGAGTCGACTTCGTCGCCTCGTTGGCAAGTGCGGCGCCTTATCTACTTCTCGCAGCCACCTACGGCTGGTTTAGCTACTTCCGATCTCGCCGCTCACGTCCCACCAGATAGTCGCAATTTCGCGCGCTCTCGGAAAGGAATTGGCTAGCAAGTAATCACGAACTTCAGAAAGTCGCTCAGGGGGCAGGCAGAGACGAATTCGCAAGAACTCCGCGTCTTGGTCAATATCGCTGCGATCACTCATCGGGCCAGTCCAGTATTGAATCTGGGGTTTGATCCCGATCTCGTTTAACACCTCAAGTAAATCCTCCGAAGTCGGCTCTTTTGGACGATCCAGATTCCAGAAATACTTCCATGCATCCGAGATGTTTGAAAGCGGGTGCCGAGTCGGCATTTCAATCACCACTCGACTTATAGCGTGTGCATTGAGGGCGGAAAGGAAGGGTCCGATTTCGGAGACGTTGTAGACCACGTGATGGCAGACAACGACATCGACAATGGAAACATTGCCTGCTACCTGCGGCCAGAATCCGTCAATAATTTCATACGTCACACCATGCTTCTTGGCGTTGGTGGCGAACATTTCTAGCATCTCGCTTTGATGATCAACTCCGATTACATGCGATGCCGGAGGCGTCAGAGCAAATGCCGCTATTCCACCACCGCAACCAACATCAAGGACAGAGCCGCCAATTGGAAGGGCTTCGAGCGCACGGCTGTGCGAACTCGTTACGATAATCTCGTCAGGAATTTGAAAGAGAACCGGCGGATGTATCCAAGGACTCGTCTGCGCTTGATCCAGAATTTCTTTCGGAATCGCCCACTTGGCAAGAGATTTGGCCCAATCTTCTTGATGCGACATTTAGAAAAGTACCGGTACTAAATTTTTGGCCGGCGAATGACTCCATGTTTGATAACCACCATCAAGGCTCAATGCGTTAAATCCCAACTCATTTAAAAGAAGTGTCGCTGTGTGTCCACGAAGGCCGACCTGACACGTGACCACAATGTCAGATCCATTAATTTCGCCGATTCGCTCGCGCAATTCATCAACGGGGATGTTGACGGAATTGGGAATGGCCCCGCGCGCAAATTCACGCGCCGTTCTAACATCCAAGATTTCATAGCCGCGGCTGCGGTAGTCCTCAAGTTCATTCCATTGGACCGCTCTGGAAAGACCCGAAAGTCGGTTCTCGGCGATGTAGCCCAGCATATTCACGGGATCTTTTGCCGAGCCAAAGGGAGGTGCGTACGCCAACTCGAGGTCAGCCAACTCTGAAGCCAGAATTCCGCCCCGCATTGCCGTAGCAATCACGTCAATTCGTTTGTCAACGCCTTCAGTACCAATGCCCTGAGCGCCTAAAATTTCACCGGTGGAGCTGTCAAGAAGCAATTTCAGCGACATCGGCTTGGCCCCTGGGTAATATCCTGCGTGCGAAGACGGATGGGTGTGAATCGCATGGAAGCCGCGCTTCTGCGCAGTGAGTCTTTTCTCGTTCCAACCCGTCGTTGCGATAGTAAGGTCGAAGACTTTGACAATTGCGGTGCCTATGGTCAAAACAGGTCGCGTTTGTCGGCCTGCAATATGGTCGGCAACGACGCGCCCATGTCGATTGGCAAGATTTGCCAACGGCACAAGGGTTGCACTTCCATCAATGGAGTCTCGCTTCTCCGCTGCATCACCCACGGCATATATGTCGGGATCACTGGTGAGATTGAACTCGTTGACTTCAATACCGCCTCGTTCACCTATTTTGAGATCTGCCCGTTTCGCGAGAGAAATGTCTGGGCGAACTCCGATTGCCAGTATCACCAATTCACTGGGGAGTTCCTCACCGCTTGCGAGTTTGACCGAATGGGTGCTCACGGATTCAACTGCATTGCCAAGATAAACGTTGACGCCATGGTGAGTTAATTCATCCGCCACGAGAGTGGCCATCTCCGGATCCAGAGGTGCCAAAACTTGCGGCAGCGCCTCCACCACGGTTGTTGGTATTCCTTTATGAACCAGATTCTCTGCAACCTCTAGTCCTATGAAGCCTCCGCCAATCACAATCGCATTCCTTGGGCGTTGCTTTACATGCGCCACGATCTTCTTGACATCCTCGACGGTACGAAGCGTGATGGCATGTGCAATGCCGGGGATTGGCGGGATAACTGGGGAAGCACCCGGACTGAGAATCAATTTGTCATAGGAGATCTCAAAGGATTCGCCGTTTTTTTGGTCAAGGATTTCAATCGTTTTGGTTAAAGGGTTGATGCGAGTGGCTTCAGTAGAGACCCTTACATCTAGTCTGAATCGGGCGTGAAGTGACTCTGGAGTCTGGAGAAAAAGTGACTCTTCCTCCTCAATGATGCCACCGACGAAATAGGGAAGACCGCAGTTGGCGTAAGAGACATGTCCGCTTTTTTCAAGGACAATAATCTCTGCATCTGCATCCAAACGTCGCAGTCGTGTGGCCGCTGACATTCCACCTGCAACACCGCCGACGATAACAACTTTCATTAAGACATGACCGTCGGCATCCCCTGAGCCATCCAATCAGAGATGCCATTTTCTAGGTTGAACAGATGCGTAAAGCCGGCCTTGGCCATTGTCTGAGTTGCAACTCCAGACCTGTTGCCACTGTGGCAGTAGACGGCGTAGGCCTTGGTCTTATCCAACTTTGCAATTTCAGAATCGAAGGTGGAAGCTTCGACGTCAATGTTCATCGCGCCTTGGATATGACCTTGGCTGAATTCTCCCGGAGTGCGGACGTCAAGAGTGATGACTCCCGCTTCCTGCGTTTTCGTGGCGAAATCCTTCACGTTCACGTTCGTGATAGCGCTGGCTTTTGAAGTACATCCACCAAGGATTAAGGTGCCAGCAACTAGAACAACAATCCCTGCAACAAATCTCTTTTTCATCTCTACCTTCTAAACCTCTAGGCCAGACTCAAAAAGAGTCTCTGCAATTTCTGGGTAACTGCTGGGGTATTTTCATCCGCATCTTCAATACATTCTTGGAGGTTGGCTGCAATCAAGGTGAAAGCTGCGGTGTTGACAGCCTTTCCGACAGCCGACATTTGAGTGACAATTTCCTCACAAGTACGACCTTCCTCCAACATCCGAACTACCGCGCCCAATTGACCATGTGCCCGCTTGAGGCGTTTGGTCAAAGCATCGAGTTGCATCGGATCTGATAAAACGTGAGTGAGCGCCTGCTTTGCCATGGCCTACCCTTTCGTTTGAACTTCTTTTGGATTCTAACATACCCCTAGGGGTATGAGTCAAACGCCCGAACCTGTTCGGGGCAGAGACCTCATTCTTCAATGATTACCCTTGAATATCATCTTCACCATACGGAAATTGATGGCGATAAACCTCCAGAATTGAATCAGAAGATTTTGCCGAGCCCTCAATGTCCTCTTCGTCGGCAGGGGTGCCCCTGAGATCGCGTCGTCTTCGCTAGCCATACCCTCCCCCTCCCAGTTCAGATCACTCGGGTATTAAGAACCAGCCAAAGCGAGCTTTGGCTTTGTAAATAAACATGACATGTAGCAAATACTTAATCCAATGTCCTGCAAGGCCGATTTCACCAAAGGTGTCCTTCGCGCTTCGCCCACTTTCTGGGAACCGTTGATAATCGGGAACCACCGGGTACATAGTCATTGAGGCAGCAGTCCCGTTTCGCATGCCCGAGCCCGCCGAGGCTACACAGGCGGCGCCCATATTCGCCATCGATGCAACATGGGCCTTGGCCGACTCGCCATTTTTAATTCGGTCACAAATCGTGAGCGCAACTGTCTTTCCCATCAATCCAGAAGGCATTCCGGTGCGCGGAGGCGATGGCGCAATGACGGTGCCCGTCTCGCTCTTTCGTGGCCGCGAAATTTGGTGAGGGGGCGCGAAAGCAATTCCAACTCCAAATACATTGGCATACAGGGGAGATTGATACGTGCTTGGCCAATCCTCCGCTCTCCACTCTTCAAATGCTTTGGGAGCGTAATTGGCATCGACTTTCATAAAGCCACTGGGCGCGAACATCTCCGATGTGATGTCCTCACCTTTGGAATTAAATGCCTTGAGATCCACCCCACGAAATGGTGGTAATAACATCGCAAAATCAAAGTTCAATGTCTTCTTCACTCCATCGAGTTGCTCGTAATGGATGAGGCCGGGCTCGATCTTCTCGACATGCGCCTGGAGGATCGCGTGAACTTTGCGCTCGCGGAAGAGGGACTCGGTCCATATTTTGCTCGTGGTTTCAAATCCACGTTGAGTGAAGGTCATACCTCCGACGCCAAAATCACCCAATTCGTACTCATTAGTGAGGTAAATCAGGTTAGCGAGGTCCCGCACTCCAGCAAGAGTTAATTCGTGTTCAACGTTGAAGGTGTATTCGAATGCGGCACCCTCGCATGTGCACGTCCCATGGCCAACTCCTACCACCAAGGTTTGAGGTACACCTTGCTTCAACTTGGCAACCACATCTTTAAACGCGCCAGCTGCTTGGACTGCGTGACCAGGCGTGCAGACCGAGACAGTATTTCCGTCAGGACCCAGTCCTGGTGTCGCTGCGAAATTGAGCTTGGGGCCCGTCGCATTTATCAAATAGTCATACTCGATCTCACCGTGCGAACCTGATTTGGCGGGATCGGTATACGTAACATCAACAAATCCGCGCTTATGGTTTAGGTTGCCTTCGGGGTGAATGGCAACGGCAAGGCCTTGATGAAATTCAATGCCTTTACGCAAATAGATGGGCGCAAGGGGGAAAGTGACTTGCTCTGTCGTCATCTTTCCGACGCCGACCCAAATATTCGACGGAATCCAATTCCACTTTGAATTTGGCGTGACCACTACGATTTCGTGATCTTTTCCTAATTTACGACGTAGGTGTAAAGCGGCCGTATGACCGGAGATTCCCGCACCAAGGACAACTACGCGTGCCATGAGATAACTCCTCTAGCGAATTACTTCTGGTCTGCTGTTTCGATCTTAGCCCGAACTTCATCCATGTTGACATCCCCGAGAGCTGTAATTAATTGCTCCAAGTTTGCAGCGGGAAGTGCTCCTGCTTGATTGAAAAGTAAAATTCCATCCTTAAATGCCATGAGCGTGGGGATTGAAGAGATTCCGAGCGATCCAGATAACCCTTGCTCGGCTTCGGTATCAACCTTGGCAAAGACCATTTCCGGGTACTGCTCAGAGGCCTTCTCGAAAATGGGGCCGAACATTCGGCAAGGACCGCACCATGCCGCCCAAAAATCAACGAGCACAATGCCGTCTTTCGATATGACTTTTTCAAATTCGTCTGCAGATAAGTTTAGTGTGGACATACCCCCTAGGGTATCATATGCTTTTCTCGTAACGCAAAATCAGTGCCACCGAAGGGAGAAAACAAGCGTGCCAAACTGTTTTACGGCTTTCCTAACCTGGCCCCTCAAACGCTGGGTTGTGGCGTTTTTCACCGCCTTGCTTGCAACATTGGTGATCGGGATTCCGACAGCGGTGCTGCCGACCCCATTTTTTGGTCGAGCGGTGGCCGTGACTTCATGGTCAATGCCGGTCCTCATTGCTACGTCGATATTGTCCGGGCTTCTGATCGCCACATATATCAAAACAGATCAGAGCACTCAGGAGGAACGCTCGCTCAAGGTTGGTGGACTGGGAGGATTCTTCAGTTTCATCGCTGTCGGCTGCCCCGTCTGCAACAAAATCGCTCTCCTCGCTCTTGGTTCAACGGGCGCCGTCAGGTTCTTCGCCCCCGTGCAACCGTATATCGCGACCGTAGGCATCGCCCTGCTCTTCTACGCAGTGCGTAAGCGCGTGTTAAGCGAATCAATGTGCTCAATCAAATTCACAAACTACTCAAACAGAGGAAAGAAGGTGGAACTGTGAAGTTCCCACAATTTATGGCAACTTCAATGGGTCGCATCATTCGAGTTGTTGCGGGTGCAGTACTCATCGCAATCGGCATAGCAATGAAATCTACGGGTGGCTATGTACTTGCCATCTTCGGGGCGCTACCACTCGCGACAGGAATCTTTGACGTATGCATTTTCGCGCCATTATTCAAAATGCCATTTGCAGGAAAGGCGATCCGGGCCTTTAAGAGATAGACCATTAGAGCCTTTTTGATATTTAGGGTTGCCACTCTCAAAGGATGTAGCCACTATCTGCCCACCATACGATGATTGGTACACCACCTAGCAAGGTGGGTACGTGGTGGTCAGTCCTTATTTCTCACTCTCCGAAGGAATGAGGATGAATGTGAACCATCTGAACCGGACGCAAGGGCCATAACCAATGGGTATGGCCCTTGCGTTTGTCTTTCAAAGGCAAGTGCTAGGAGAGTTTAAAGTTGGCCAAGGCGTTGGCAGGGATGAGTTCTAGGCCATCTGGATTGTTGAGATACCCCGCAGCCGTCCCCTTTACTCCTTTGTGTCCGTACTGCCAGATGACCTTCTTGGTCTTGGGATTGACGATGATCACACGATTGTTGGCATCATCGTTCGCGATGACCATTCCGTTTGGAAGACCAGTCGCTAAGGATGTGTGATCCAGAGCCGCGGCACCGGTGGGCTTGTACTTCCAAAGCAACTTCCCCTTGGAATCGAATTTAATGATTGCTCCTGGCTTGCTGAAATCTACCGTTATGTAGACATTCGGAGAAATCTCATTGCTATCAGATGGGTAGGCAATCCCAGGGGCGTGAACCGACCATGAAATCTTCCCCGTGAGGGACATCGCGCTGACCCAGTCGCCATTGATCTCAGTGACAAGAAACCGACCGTCCCGCATAGGGAATGCGCCGTTAGGGCTGCCAAAACTCTTTGGCGGATTGTGATAACAGCGTCCAGTAGCACCCAGTTGAGTCGTCTTGCGGGTCCGTGGATCGATGAAGAGGATCCGACAATTCTTGATATCGGCGACGATCAATCGTCCATCAGGAAGCATCATCGCGTCATCAGGATTGTTTAGGTGACCCTTGAGTCGGGATCCCTTATTCGCGACGCCATATTCAAAGGTGATCTTCTTTGTTGCGATATCGATAATGCTCACCATCTGATGTTCTGATTCGGTGGCGATGATCGATTTCCCATCAGGGGACAAGAACACGTCGTCAGGGGTTCTAAAAGTTTGGCCAGGTTTTAGATCGCCTTTTTGCGGAAAGATCCAGCGCGGGTTTCCCGCAGGATCAACGACGACAATGCGGTTGTTGCCTTCATCGGCAATCATGATTGGACCAGGAAGGGCGGAAGGATCGGATTTGAAGACCGTAGCCGCATTGGCAGAAACCGCGACTGCCAGAACCGAGGCAGCCAGGAGAACAGCGAGAGCGCCCTTTTTGAAGAAAGAATTCTTAGTCACAAGAGGTGACAGTAACGATTTCCTCAAAAGCTCGCTCGAGTGCCACCTCTCGCCACACCGATGGAGCCTGCGGCGCCGACTCGGTATGGCAGGACTTTTCCCGTCCTATACGCTGACGCTGTGAAAGATACTCAAGACCTTCCCGTCATCATTCAAGGCGGGATGGGCGTGGCCGTATCTTCCTGGAGGTTGGCCAAGTCGGTCTCCAAGACGGGTCAGTTGGGGGTTGTCTCCGGGACGGCCATCGACGCCGTCATCGCCCGCAGACTCCAAAACGCAGATGAAGGCGGTCACGTAAGGCGAGCCCTAGCAGCCTTTCCGATTCCTGAGATTGCCGAACGGGTCCGAGCGAAATATTTCAAATCCGAGGGCCGGCAGGGTGATCCGTATATCCCCGTTCCAAAACTGAGTCTTCACCCATCCACGGATGCATTGGAACTCTGGGTGGTATCGAATTTTGTCGAGGTCTGGCTAGCAAAAGAAGGTCACGACGGCCTGATTGGAATCAACTTCTTAGAAAAGATCCAGATGGCTACGCCGAGTGCTGCCTATGGCGCAATGCTGGCTGGAGTCGATTATGTATTGATGGGCGCTGGAATCCCATCGGAAATTCCGCGCCTTCTCAATGCGTTGGCGCAGAACGAGCCAGCTTCATTGAACGTTCATGTCGATGACGCCACCCAGCCGTACAAGGAGAGTTTCTATCCCCAAGCTTTCACCAGTATGGAACTTTCACCACTTCGCAGGCCCAAATTCTTGGCTATCGTGTCGGCACATGTGCTTGCGGCGTATTTGGCCAAAGACGAACTCACTAAACCAGATGGTTTTATTATCGAAGGATTTACTGCCGGAGGTCACAACGCGCCTCCTCGCGGAACCATGGTTCTCGATGATGACGGTCAACCAATCTTTGGACCGCGAGACGAGGCTGATATCCAGAAGGTGGCCAAAGTCGGACTTCCGTTCTGGTTGGCTGGCGGTCAATCAACGCCCGAGCAAGTCCGAGCCGCACAAGACTTCGGTGCGGTAGGAGTTCAAGTTGGCACAATCTTCTCCCTTGCCGAAGAGTCAGGCATTCAACCCAGTATTCGACGAGAATTGCTAACTCACCTTGAATCGGGAAATCTCATAGTTCGAACAGACCCTTTCGCCTCTCCAACAGGTTTCCCTTTTAAGGTTGCCACCCTGCCTGACACCCTCTCCGACGCCGAGGTCTACGAGGCCCGCCCTCGGCTCTGCGACCTTGGATACTTGCGAGTCCCCTACGAGCGGTCCCCTGGTGTGGTCGGCTACCGCTGTCCATCAGAGCCATCCCATGTTTTCCTACGAAAGGGCGGGGAAGAGGACGAGCTGACCGACAGAAAATGTTTGTGCAATGCCCTCATGTCCAATGTGGGATTGGGACAGACACGTGCCGATGGCTACAGCGAACCGCCTTTAATCACCCTCGGCGCCGATTTGAGCGGAGCCAAAGAATTGCTCAAATCCCATCCCAATGGATGGGATGCAATCCAGGCTGTTCAATACCTCTTGAAAGTGGAGGCCTAAAAGGGCACTATGCCACTAGGCCCATCAAAGGAGGCGTGATGAAGATCAGCGCATTGATCGTTGGAAAAAGAGTTGAGACAATTTCGCCAAGCGCCAGCATTCACGACTTGGTGAACGCACTTAACGTGCATCACATAGGGGCTCTTGTAGTCTCTCCCGACGGACGAAAAATCGAAGGAATAGTTTCTGAACGCGATGTCGTCCGGGCAATGCCTGGCAAACTCGATCAACTTATCGGAATGCATGTACGAGACTTGATGACGGTAGATGTTGTCACGTGCGACAGCAACGCGACAGTAGCTGAATTGATGGCCATTATGACAGAGCGTCGTATCCGCCATATTCCCGTTGTAGACGCCGAACAGAACGTCCTGTCCATTATCTCCATTGGCGACGTTGTGAAGGCGTTCATCAGCGAACTCGATGATGAACGCAAGGCTCTAAACGACTACGTTCATTCCTCAAATCTTTGACAGTTAGATATTCACGTTCGACATGTTGGCATATCGGTCTCCCGCGGTTGCACCCTTAGGTGCAGCGGCGTCGATCAATTGCAGGTCTTCGGAGCTGAGTTCAACATCAAGGGCGTCGATGTTCTCATCCAAGTATTTAATCCTCTTTGTTCCTGGAATCGGGACAACATCGCTTCCTTGGGCCAGAACCCAGGCCAGCGCCAATTGGCTAGGGGTGACGCCCTTCTTTTGAGCGATCTCCTTAACGCGCTCGACCAATTCCAGATTCTTAGCAAAGTTCTCACCCAAGAATCGTGGATGGCTGCGCCGGACATCGGATTGATCAAGGTCGTCAACACTTCGAATTTCACCCGTGAGAAAGCCTCGGCCAAGCGGTGAATAGGCAACAAATCCGATACCGAGTTCTCGAACTGTTGCAAGGACACCATTGTCTTCGACATCACGCGACCATAACGACCATTCGGTCTGCACCGCAGTTATCGGATGAACGGCATTCGCCTTTCGAATGGTCTCGGCCCCCGCTTCTGAAATGCCCAGATGTCGGACCTTCCCGCTCTCCACAAGCCCCTTCATCGCTCCCCAGGTTTCTTCGATAGGCACATTTTTATCCACGCGGTGCTGATAGTAGAGGTCAATGTGATCGATGTTGAGTCGCTTCAACGATGCATCACATGCCTTGCGGACGTAATCGGGATTGCCGTTGATGCCGATAAGTCTCCCGGTCTCGTCGCGCTCATTTCCAAACTTGGTCGCAACGACCACGCTATCTCGCCTTGGCGCGATCGCACGGCCAACTAGAATTTCGTTTGTAAACGGGCCATACATATCGGCGGTATCCAAAAAGGTAATTCCGCGATCTAGGGCGTGATGGATGGTCTTGATCGCCGTGTCTTCATCTCGTACACCATAGAAGTCACTCATGCCCATACAGCCAAGTCCTTGGGCAGAAACTTCCAATCCTTGACCTAATTTTCTTTTCTGCATCAGTTCTCAACCTCCAGTAGCCGTGGATATTACATAACCTACTCCACTTTCCTACGTGCCCGCTCAAAACCAATCCAGATCACGACTCCTACTGCCGCTTCGAAAAGAAGTAAAAGTCGAATGCCATAACGAGTCCAGAAGTCTTTCTGTGGCACATACTGCCCTGTTGTTGAAGTAGCTGGGGGCATTGACGCGGCAGGCGTTGGAACAGCCGATGCGGAAACTTGGCCTACCGTGAATTGATACGAACCTTCCTCAGGATGGCCATCACTTGATACGACTCTCCAGCTCACCGTGAACTCACCAATCGTTGTCACGGGATTTACATCGACGCTCAACTTCGCACCCGATGCACGCGAGTTCATCGCGTCAATCTGGCTGCCTTTGGGGTCTTTCACAATGAGAACATTGGTTTTGGCGCTACCCAAGTTCAGCAAATTTCCATCGAATGTAACTTCTACTTGGACGGGCAAGACTTCAAGGTGGGCTCCGACGATCGGATTGGAAGAGACAAGCTCAGCGTGCGCCTGCGCCGACGGCAGAGGAAGGAATATGAGAACCGCTAGCAAATTCAATTGGAGCATGCGGCGAAAGCTCATGGGTGCAAGATACTCCTACATAACAGGGGGAATTTTTCACCAATCCGCAACGTTAAACTAGTACCGCGATATTGATCAAGCCCCAGGAGTCCATAGCCCATGCCGACCTCACTCTTTCAAGAAATGAAAATCCGCGATTTGACGATCCCCAACAGGGCGTGGGTCAGCCCGATGTGTCAGTACTCGGCTAAGGACGGACTTGTCGGGCAATGGCACCAGGTTCATCTTGGCGCCTTCGCCACCGGTGGGGCAGGATTAGTTTTCGTCGAAGCCACTGGCGTGGTGCCAGAGGGCAGAATTTCAATTGGTTGCCCGGGTATTTGGAATGAGGATCTTGCACAGGCTTTCAAACCCATTGTTGATTTCAATCATTCAATGGGTTCAAACATTGGAATCCAACTTGCGCACGCTGGTCGTAAAGGATCCACAATGTTGCCCTGGGACGACCACCGCATTGCCAGCGAATCTGAAGGCGGATGGCGCACGGTATCGGCCAGCGAGATTGCATTTACGGGAATGCCCACGCCCAGAGCCCTGTCAAAGGAGGAAATTGCTGAATTAACGGAGAACTTCGGAAGAGCCGCAGATCGCGCGGTGAAAGTCGGCTTTGACGTTGTAGAAATTCACGCAGCTCATGGTTATCTACTTCACCAATTCCTTTCGCCCCTGACGAACAAACGAACGGATGAATATGGCGGCAGCCTTGAAGGGCGCATGCGTTTCCTCCTTGAAGTAGCCCGAAAAGTACGCGCCACCATTCCAGTTGGGATGCCCCTCTTCGTTCGAATATCAGCCACTGATTGGGTTGAGGGCGGATGGGACATCGATGAAGCAGTCCTGCTGGGCATCGAACTTAAGAAGGCTGGTGTCGATCTCATTGACGTTTCCTCTGGTGGATTGATATCCAATGCGGTAGTCCCCGTAGGTCCCGGCTACCAAGTGCGCTTTGCCCAAGAGATACGAGACAAAGCCAAGATTGCTACTTCGGCAGTCGGCCTCATTACGGATGCTCATCAGGCAGAGGAAATAATTGCAGCCGGCAGAGCAGATGCCGTGATGCTTGCTCGAGAAATGCTCCGCAATCCTCGCTGGGCACTGGCAGCATCTGAGGAACTCGGGCTGCGGGGCAAGTGGCCCAACCAATTCCTGAGGGCATCGAAACTGCCTCACTAAAGATTCACGGCATCGGACGCGTCTGAGAGTAGCCTTCTTTCATGTCAGAGGGTGTGATTATTCGCGATCTGAAAATCATTCGTGAGGGTAAGACGATTATTCCTAACCTGACCATGCTCATTGAACCAGGAAAAATTGCAGGGCTTCTCGGACCAAGCGGAAGCGGAAAAACCACGATTCTGCGGAGCATCGTGGGTGTCCAGGCGATCGCCGCAGGAAGTATCACCGTTCTTGGGTGGTCAGCTGGATCAAAAGAATTAAGAACGCGGATCGGCTACTTCACCCAGAATGCGAGCATCTATACAGATCTCACTTGTCTGGAGAACCTCCGCTACTTCGCTCAAATTTTGGGCAAATCTGAAATCTCAGTGCAGGAAGTTCTTGAACTCGTTGATCTCACCAAGAATCAGAAACAGCTTGCCTCATCATTGTCGGGGGGCGAGAGAGCTCGGCTTGCACTTGCCACTGCTCTTCTTGGCCGACCAGAGCTCCTCATACTGGATGAGCCAACAGTTGGCCTAGATCCAGTTCTCCGTAGGGATCTATGGAACCTTTTCCATAGACTCGCGGATCAAGGTAAGACCCTTCTCATCAGCAGCCACGTTATGGACGAAGCCGATAGATGCGATTCTCTATTCCTGCTTCGCGAAGGGAGCGTTTTAGCAAGTGGAACCCCCCATGAACTCAAAACAAGTGCGCATACAGACGCAATGGAACAAGTCTTTATATCTCTGGTGGAAAAACAATGAGCATTCGACGTATCTGGGGTACCGCAAGAAGAATTCTCTCTCAACTTCGCCATGACCCGCGCACTATCGCTCTGATGATTCTCGCACCATGCCTTCTCATGACGATCCTCAAATACGTCTATCAAGGCCAACCTCAAGTATTTCAGCACGTGGCGGGCGCTCTTCTAGGAGTATTTCCCATGCTCGTGATGTTCCTGATTACTAGCGTCGCCACCTTGCGCGAACGTAGTTCTGGAACCCTCGAGAGATTGCTGATCCTCCCTATCACCAGACTTGAATTCATTCTCGGCTATGCAAAAGCGTTCGGGATTGCCGCATTAATCCAAGCGGTCGTGGTCTCATCTGTTGCACTCGGACCATTAGGACTGAAGATTTCTGGCTCGCAAATCATGCTCATCATTGTCGCAATCGTTGACGCACTTCTAGGAATGTCCATCGGTATCTTTGTGAGTTCATTTGCCAAAACGGAGTTCCAGGCAGTTCAATTCCTTCCAGCCATCCTCTTTCCGCAATTACTCCTGAGCGGATTGTTGGCTCCCAGAGCGAGCATGCCTTCAATTCTCCGAGTGATATCAGACTTTCTGCCACTCACATACGCAGTGGACGCAACCGACAAAGTTATAGCCGGCCATGGAGCATTAGCACACGACTTCTTCCTGCTGGCGATTTTCCTCATTGGTTTGCTAGGTGCTGGCGCACTCACACTCAAGCGTCAATCGAATTGAGTTATTTGCTGGACTCTTTGAATGCACTGGCGATCATGCCAACGGTTCCGGATAACTCAGCTGGGATGACCCACACTTTGCTGGCTGCTCCATTCGCGATGACAGAGAGCTGCTCGAGGTACTTGTACGCGAGCACCTTCTCATCCGCATTTCCGTCATGAATGGCCTTGAATACTTTAGTGATGGCGGTTGCCTCGCCTTCGGCGCGGATGACTGCTGCTTGTGCTTCACCTTCGGCGCGCAAAATGTCAGATGCTCTGGCTCCTTCGGCTTTGAGAATCTGGCTCTGTTTCTCACCCTCTGCCGTAAGGATCGTTGCCCGCTTTTCGCGATCGGCGCGCATCTGCTTTTCCATCGACTCTTGAACACTCGGTGGTGGCTCAATCGCCTTGATTTCAACACGGTTAACCCTTACTCCCCATTTACTTGTCGCTTCATCCAACACCTCGCGAAGTATGGCGTTGATGTGATCACGCGAAGTCAGCGCCTTCTCAAGATCCAAACCACCAACAGAGTTTCGAAGTGTGGTAACAACCAACTGTTCAATACCTTGAATGTAGTTCTCAATCTCGTAAGTCGCCGACTTCGCATTCGTGACTTGAAAGTAAATCACAGTGTCGATGTTGACCACCAAGTTATCTTCGGTAATCACAGGTTGAGGTGGGAAAGAGACAACTTTCTCGCGTAGATCAACCAAGGGCCGGAGGCGATCGATACCGGGGATGATGATATTGAGTCCGGGTCCAAGTGTCCGGTGGTACTTCCCCAACCTTTCAACGATTCCCGCGCTTGCTTGCGGGACGATCTTGATGGCGGCTACGACTGCGGCAATCGCAATCACCAGTAAGACAACGAGGGCAATATTGGATGCGGACATTTAGCTCTCCTTAAGCGGAAGTTGTTGAGACTTTTGGGGCAACAATTGCTACAGCGCCATCGATACGCGCTACCAAAACTTGAGAACCTGCGGGAATGGAACCCGTGATGCAGCGCGCAGTCCAAGTCTCATTCCGCAGACGAATGGTTCCGGTTACATCGGTGATTTCGGTGAGGGTGAGCGCCTCAAGATTGATGAGCGCGTCCACGCCTGTACTGCCGCCACTAGATTTTCTGAAAAGATACTTACGCACGAAGGGTCGGATTATGGCCAGTGAAAGAACTGCCGTCACGGCGAACCCGATCCACTGGAAAGAGCCACCCACCCATAAGGCGGCGCCAATGGCTCCAACGAGAGCGGCAATGGCAAAGGAAAAGAAGATCAAACTCAATGTGAGTATCTCTAAAATAATGAATCCACCAGCAAGTGCCAGCCATATCCAATAGTGCATCGGGCCTCTCCTAATACTTGCCTCCAACGTACCACCGTAGGAGTCGCATTGGCAGTGCAGAATTGAAAATGTTTGGTCAGATTTGCCCGATTTATTTCATCCAGTATTTCTTGGCGCCATCCACTGCCGTATCCACGCTGATGTCCCCTTCAGTAAAAACTCGACAAGTTTTTACTTTCTCCGTCCGTGCATCCTTTTCAAGCGAGACATTCTCCGGTCCAATCAAAACGACTTCTGCTGGCAGACCAACTTGAGACGCACTTAGAATTAGCCACTAGTTCTTGCTGCGGCTGCAACTCTGGCGGCGGCGCCGGCTGCAATCTCGATCTGCTCAATGTCTCGGTCTGTGTGGGCACCCGACACAAACCACGCTTCGTATGCCGAAGGGGGTAGAGAGACCCCGTTATCAAGCATTGAGTGGAAGAAAGCGGCAAACGCCTTCATATCCTGGTCTTGAGCGTCGGCAAAAGTATGCACCTCTTTATCCGCAAAGAAGATGGAGAAAAGATTGCCCGCATTCTGCAATCTATGGGGCACTCCTTCGCGGGTGAGCGCAGCCGAAACTACCTCGCCGACTTCGCGCGCGCGCTGGTTCAAAGAGGCGTAAAGGTTCTCATCACATAATTCGAGGGTTGCAAGTCCTGCTGCTGTCGCAACTGGATTGCCACTCAGAGTGCCTGCCTGATACACCGATCCAATTGGTGCCAGAAGATCCATGATTCTGGCAGGGCCAGCAACTGCTGCTACCGGGTATCCCCCGCCGATTACTTTTCCGTATGTAATGAGGTCTGGCGTCCATCGCTCTTCATCGTTAACCAGGTGCCACCAGCCACCGGAGGAAAGACGAAAGCCCGTCATGACTTCATCAAGAATAAAAAGTGCACCGTTTTCATGACAGAGTGCGGCAAGTAGGCCGTTGAATCCAGGCGCTGGTGGGACCACTCCCATGTTGGCAGGCACTGCCTCAGTAATCACGGCCGCGATTTCACTTCCACGTTTAGCAAACAAATCTTTGATTGCCTCGAAATCGTTATAGGCCACTACAACGGTGTCTTGTGCCTGACCCGGAGTCACGCCCGGCGAATTCGGAAGACCAAGGGTTAAAACCCCAGATCCCGCTTGAACAAGAAGTGCATCGGCATGGCCGTGGTAGCACCCTGCAAATTTCACGATGACATTGCGATTTGTTGCCGCTCTTGCAAGTCGAACAGCAGTCATCACTGCTTCCGTCCCTGAAGAAACAAATCTCACGCGCTCAATGGCACTTACGCGCTTGATGATCTCTTCGGCTAGAAGGACTTCATTGGGGCTTGCCGCACCAAAGGAGGAAGACTTCGAAGCCGTCTCGATTACTCGACGGACTACTTCAGGATGAGCATGGCCAACAATCATCGGACCCCACGACCCAACCATGTCGACATACTCGTTACCGTCGACATCAATAACCCGCGAGCCCTTGCCCTCAACGAAATACCTTGGCGTTCCACCGACCGCGGAAAATGCTCGCACCGGCGAACTAACTCCCCCTGGAATTACTTTCAGAGCTCGTTCATGCCAACGTTGCGATTGCTTCGTAGATTTCACACAAAACTCTTTTTCAATAGTTCTGCTGCTTCCAACGCCCAATATGTACAGATGACAGAGGCGCCAGCCCGTTTGACCGAAGAAAGTACTTCCAAAATTGCACGTTCTCGATCAATGGAACCCTGGGCAGCCGCGGCCTCGAGCATGGCCATCTCACCGGAAACAATGTAACTGGCCGTAGGAACATCCACGGCCCGTGAGGTTGCATACAGAATATCTAAGTAGGCCAGAGACGGTTTGACCATGATGATGTCGGCACCCTGCGCAACATCGAGTCGAACTTCGCGCATCGATTCCTTGATGTTACCTGGATCTTGTTGGTAGGTGCTGCGATTGCCATCTAATTGTGATTCAACCGCTTCGCGAAATGGACCATAAAAAGCTGAGGCAAATTTGGCCGCATAAGCAAGAATGAGGACGTCAGTGAAACCTGATGAATCAAGGGCATCCCTCACCACGCCTACTTGCCCATCCATCATTCCGCTCGTACCGACCATGTGGGCACCAGAGCTCGCGAGAACTTGTGCCATCTCGCCGTAAATCTTCAAGGTCGCATCGTTGTCAATCGAGCCTTGCGTGTCCAAAACTCCACAGTGACCGTGACTCGTGAACTCATCAAGGCAGAGATCGGCGACAATCACTAAATCGTCACCGGCAATTTTGCGAGCCTCTCGAATTGCACTAGAAAGCACTCCGTGTGGATTCAATGCTTGCGTACCGAGAGCATCTCTTTCCTCTGGAATTCCAAAGATCATCACTCCACCGATACCGGCGCGAAGTGCCCGATCAACTTCAGATTTGAAGGAATCCTTCGTGTGCTGCACTACCCCTGGCATACCCGCTATGGGTTTCGGGCTATTCAGTCCCTCGCGGATAAATACGGGCAAGATCAGCGAACTCGGTACGACGTTCGTATCGCGAACCATATCCCGTATTTTTGCGGTACTTCGAAGTCGCCTTGGTCGCTCAATGATCCCCATGATTCCTGCCTTTTCTTTACTAAATATTCTCATGGCAGAGTAGCGAATAAATGGTAGAGGCCACCACCTCGGCCGATGGCTTTGCCGAGCGTGCAGCCACCATCTGTCCCTGCTCTTCGAGTGCCCGGGCTGTAGTGACACCCGCACAAACCAATGGAATCGAGGGATTGGGAACAAAGTGGGTAAAAGCACGAACAGCGCTCGGAGAGCGGAAAAGAACTGCACTTACTTCTTTATCTCTAACCAGATGCACCGACTTAGGCTCTTTCTCTACTGGCGAGGTCACGTATACGACGGCTGTGCTCACTCTCCACCCTGCCGAAACAAGGACCGACGGCACCGCTTTCATTGCCAGATTTCCTCCAGGTATCAGGACATGCCCAGTGGAATACGTACCGACTAGTCCATCTGCCAGAGATTTGCCCGTGGTGTCCTTGGGAATGAAAACTTCGTCGGCACCAAAATTACGAAGAGCATCGGCCGTAGTGTCGCCGACCGCCGCGAATCTCAAGTCCGTTCGCGCCGATATCGCCGAGCGAAGCCGATCTTCTCCAACAATTGTCGACCAGAACTTCAACGCATTTATCGAAGTTGCAAGCAGCCACAATGGACTCTCTGATTTCTCTAAAAGAGAAAGAAGGTGCTCGCCGTCGGTTGGATCGTTGGCTACCTTGATTTCAATGTACGGATCAATTAATGATGAGATCCCCAACTTTGCAAGCGCAGCTTCATCGACATCGTTGTTATCGCCTCGAATGAGAAGAACAGGCTTAATCACGAATCGATCCCAATCGAGAACCTAGGGATGTCTTTAAAAGCTCATCAGCCACTGCCAAGCCAAGTTCGTGCGCTGCACTGAGGTCCTCGGTGCTCAATTGGCTTCGAACCATAGTGGCGCGCTCGTGCTCGTCAGCATCAGGGGCCGAAAGTTCTGCAATCAAAGTGAGCGCTCCGTCTTTGAATTCTCCGAGGGCACCGATAGCGGTGGCACAGGTCGCGCCAATGCCAACGAGAACGGCGCGTTCAGCCGTTGTGACGAATCTTGTCAACGGATCATTTAGCAACGCAAGAGTGGAGATAAGTTCCAAGTCATCGCTTCGGCACTCCACGGCTAAGGCGCCTTGTGCGGGAGCGGGCAACAGAAGATCCGATGTGAAGAACTCAGTTATTTTGTCAGCATGGCCAAGGCGATTTAATCCCGCTACTGCCAATACTGCAGCGTCATACTCTCCATCGTCCACTTTCCGCAAGCGCGAATCGACATTTCCGCGCATTGGAAGGACTAGTAAATCAGGACGTACATGAAGGATGCGAGCAGATCGCCTTGGAGAAGAAGTCCCCACCCTTGCGCCAGCGGGTAGATCCATAAGCAAGAGATTGTTACGAGATATCAGGGCATCGCGAAAATCCTCGCGCTTGGGGACCGCGGCAATCTCGATCTCCTTCTCAGGAAGCGAGGGAAGATCCTTAAACGAATGAACAATGACATCGACTTCCCCTCGGAGAAGCGCCGTTCGAAGTGCGGCTACGAAGACACCAGGGCGAGCGGGCTTTGTGAGTGACGTCGTTTCGTCATCGCCCTCGGTGCGAATGATACGTTCTGAAATCTTGTAGCCCGACAAGGTGACTAGTGATGAACTGATGCTTCTGGTCTGCGTTGTTGCAAGAAGACTTCCCCTAGTACCGACAATCAAAGGACGATCAGACATCTTCAGGCGTTTCCACATCGATTCCAAAGAGAACCTGAATCGCCGTCCGATAATCATGCTGATCACCATCGCGAACTAGGCTGCGAGCGCGCACTGATGGTGTGTGAAGCAGTGCGTTTGTGACCCTGTGAAGGGAGAATTCGACATCGGCCGCGATTTCATCACCTACACGGTCTCTCACGCGCTTCACTTCAAGGTCAATCAAGATTCCCACATGCGAACGCATGGCCGCGATTGCAGGATCCATAGTTCGGGCTGATTGCTCATTTTCAAATTTGACGACGGCCTTCTGGACTATGTCGCGCGCCTGATCAATTTCCTCACCGTGTTCTTTGGGGGCATTGACCCGAACCACATCGAGGTCAATCACGTCCACCGATTCCAACCCTCGGACATCGGAGGCAAAATCAGATGAAAGGGCAACATCGATCATTGGAAGAAACTTGTCTCCTCTGGCGGCACGGACGAAATCGGCATCAAGAATTGAGGTTGCGTTGCCACTGCAACCAACCACCAAGTCAGAATTTGCCAGAGCCTGTTGGAGTCCGTCCTGCGCAAGCGCAATCGTGTCGTGTGTCTCGCTGAACTGCCGTGCCCGACCCGTCGCCGAGTAAACGGAAATTTCTTGGCATCCTCGTCGCTGCAAAGCGGCAACTGCAACTCGTGCATAAGCTCCAGTGCCAAGAACGATGGTGCGTTTGGCAGCAATTGCCCCGTATCGAGACTCAGCAACGTTCAGTGCGACATCAACGATTGATCGGCCCGCAGCTCCCAATCCTGTTGAACTCGTTACGACTTTCGAAGTGGCCAGAGCGCGCTGAAAAAGCTGCTCTAACAATGGGGTGGTTGTCTTGCCTTTCTGCGCGAAGGTGAAAGCGGTGCGTACCTGACCTGCGATCTCAGCCTCACCAACGATCATCGAATCCAGCCCTGCAGCCACTGAGAAAACGTGTTCTACTACAGAGAATCCAGCAGAGACCTGCAACGAATGATTGGTCTGCTCCGCACCGAGCCCTGATATCTCGCTGATCATCTGGAGTGCATGATCGACGGTGGAGTGAAAAACCTCCGTCTCGAAATAGACTTCAAAGCGATTACAGGTTGCGACAAGCACCCCACCCAAAATCCCAGTTTCTGAAGATGGCGCTGAGAAAAGACGCTCTCGAATCTGGCTTGCTTCACGTTCCAGCAATTCAAGTTTGGAAAGGGCGAGATTGTGGTGACTTGCACCAATGAGTACCAACGCCACTCGCGAATAGTAGCCCCATTTCAATGGCATGATGATCCCGTGCCCTTGCCTCTAGATCATCCGCTGGTAACTGGCCTTACAGCGCATTCTCAGTTAATTCAGGCCTACAGCGGTATTCGTTCCGGGCATCTTCCGATTTGGTTCATGCGCCAAGCCGGTCGCTCGCTACCAGAATATCGCGCCCTCCGAGAGGGTGTGCCGATGCTTGACTCATGTTTGAGACCCGAGATGGCCGCTGAAATCACCCTTCAACCCATTCGCCGTCACAATGTTGATGCCGCGATTTTTTTTAGCGACATCGTCATTCCTCTCAGGCTTGCCGGAGTCGATGTCGACATAGTCTCTGGAGTTGGACCAGTTATGGCCCACCCAGTACGAACACGCGAGGATCTCAATGCACTTCGCGAATTGGATGCCGATGCTCTTTATCCCATCACGCAAGCAATTCATATTGTTACGGCTGAACTAGCAGACACACCTCTCATTGGCTTCGGCGGTGCGCCCTTTACCCTCGCCTCTTATTTGATCGAAGGCGCACCCTCAAAAGTCCTCCCTATTACGCGTGCCTTGATGAAGGATGATCCCGAACTCTGGAATGACATTCTGGCGTGGGTTTCGCGAACAACGAGTTCATTTATCCGAGCACAAGTCATGGCCGGAGCCAGCGCCCTACAGCTTTTTGATTCCTGGGCGGGCCGCCTCTCGAAAGACGAGTACGTGCGTTACGCAGCGCCCCATTCCAAGGCAGTGATGACATCCTTGTCCGACCTGCCAGTAGCTCGAGTTCATTTTGGAACAAAAACCGGATCCATGCTTCCGCAGATGCGAGACGTCGGAGCCACGGTAATGGGTATTGATACCGACACTCCTCTTGATATTGCGAACTCCTTGCTAGGTGGCAATATCCCTCTGCAAGGCAACATCGACCCCGAGAAACTGAGCGGCCCGTGGGAAGAATTGAAGACACACGTGATCGATGTCATCCAGCGCGGATCAGCTGCGCCAGCACACATAGTCAATTTGGGACATGGAGTCCCTCCTGACACTGATCCCGAGGTTTTAACCAGATTGGTTGCCTTCGTTCACGAGCAGTAAGGCATAATTCCAATCGTGCCTGATCTGATCTCATCTGTCTCAAATCTCCTTCGAGAAGCAGCAGAAACATACGTAATGCCAGTATTTGGGAAGAAAGAAGCAAATCCAAAAGAGAAATCCTCTGGCGAGTGGGTTACAGAAGCAGATAGTGCAGTTGAAGCATTCCTGGAACCCGCATTACGGTCATTAATTCCCGGGTCTTTCATAGTCGGAGAAGAGGCAGTCTCTGCCGATCCCAACGTTCTTGATCGACTTGCGAGCGGCGGAGACGTGTGGCTCATTGACCCACTTGATGGAACCTCAAACTTTGCTCAGGGCGTAGCACCCTTTGCACTAATGGTCGCCCTCATTCGCAAAGGCGCCACAATCGCATCTTGGATTTTGGACCCTGCCGCGGACCAACTCTCCATTTCAGAAAAGGGATCAGGATCTTGGATCAACGCTGAACAAATCACGGTTAATGATGGCTCTCCGGAGTTGAAGGATATGAGAGGTGCCATATTGCGCCGATTCCTTCCCAACGATCTGGGAGAACATGCGGATGCAGTCGAAGGACGCTTTAAAAGTCTGTCTGTCGGAAGCAACTGTGCAGGCTTTGATTACCCATCGATTACGAATGGATCGATGAACTTTGTCCTCTATTGGCGAACCCTCCCGTGGGATCACGCGCCGGGGGTCTTGTTCTTGCAGGAGGCTGGTGGATACGCGGCTCGGCCAGATGGATCTGAATACCTCGTCGCCGACCATGCAAGGTTTGGGCTACTTGCCGCGCACAACGAAGAAACATGGGCAAGGGTCAAATCAACTTTGTTTGTTTAGTCCATCGCGAAATACCTGACACAGTAAATATGCGCTTCCTAGCCCTAAGTGCGATAATCCCCCAATGACTGAGCAACTGAGTAAGGCCACCGCACGCGAAATCAACGAAACGATCCGCTATACATCGTGGACTGTTCTACGCCGTACTCAACCTCTTGAATCGCCAAGGAAGGCCGTTGAAGAATTCCTAGGAGTCCTGAAGCACGCCAGTGATAAGGACGTACAACTGCGCGGTATTTACGACGTTTCAGGAATGCGTGCAAATGCAGACATCATGCTCTGGTTCCATGCGCCGTCAGCCGGATTCATCCAAGAAACACTCCGAGAAATTCGGCGAACTGCTTTAGGTCGCGCCACTGAGACAACATGGGCGGCGATGGGAATACACCGTCCTGCTGAATTCAACAAAGGTCACGTTCCTGCATTCATGGCCGGAGAAAAACCCAAAGACTGGATCACTGTCTATCCATTTGTCCGCTCTTACGATTGGTACATCCTTCCCGAAGAGGAGAGGCGAGAGATGCTCGTCGAGCATGGTATGGCTGCTCGCGGGTACAAAAATTTGTTGAGCAATACCGTCGCAGCCTTTGCCCTAGGTGACTATGAGTGGATTCTTGCCCTGGAATCCGATGATCTCCATGACTTGGTGGACATGATGCGCGATCTACGGGCAACCAAGGCACGGTTGCATGTCCGCGAGGAAGTACCTTTCTACACTGGACGAATCATTGAACCCGCCGCAATTGAAGAATTGCTTGCATGACTTACGACGCCGTTTTGCTCACCTCTTTCGGTGGTCCAGAGAAACCCGATGAGGTGATGCCCTTTCTCGAGAGAGTCACCGCGGGACGAGGAATTCCACGAGAGCGTCTTGAAGAAGTTTCACATCACTATCTTGCACTTGGTGGAGTGAGCCCGATCAATGAACAGAACCGAGAACTGCTAACTCACCTTCGCGAGGAACTGAGTGCTAGAAATATTGACCTTCCTATCTACCTTGGCAACCGCAACTCCGAACCATTCTTTGCCGATGTGCTCCGAGAAATATTTTCCGGCGGCCATCGCCGAGTTCTCTCACTCGTAACAAGTGCATACTCCTCGTACTCCGGATGCCGGCAATATCGCGAAAATCTGGCCAAAGCATTGGTTGAGGCCGACCTCGTTGGTCAAATGAAGATCGATAAAGTGCGCCATTACTTCGACCATCCCGGATTCGTCCTTCCCTTTGCCGATGGCCTTGTACAGGCACTGAAGACGCTCACCGAGGAAGGCTTTGCCCCCGGTGATATCCATATTTTCTTTACTACTCACTCTGTCCCAATTCTCATGGCAAAAACTTCAGGACCTGAGAGCATCCGCAGTTCATATGTCGACGGCGTCTACGTGGCCCAGCACAATGCCGCGGCAAATGCCATTCTTGAGATAGCGAGCAAAGAATTTTCCTCCCCCCTTCCAGGCTGGTCCCTTGTTTATCAGTCGCGAAGCGGCGCTCCAAACATGCCTTGGCTAGAACCTGATATTGGAGACGCATTACGCGAGAGCGCGAGTTTGGAAATAAAAGCCGTCGTCGTAATGCCCATCGGATTCGTGAGTGATCACATCGAAGTCATCTGGGACCTCGATAAGGAAGCCAAGGCCATAGCCGATGAAGAGAGTCTTCGATTCATCCGCGTCGCAACTCCCGGAAAATCAAAGGACTTTGTCTCTGGATTGGTGGATCTAATACAGGAACGTCTCTCCAACTCAGAAAGGAAAGCGCTCTCACCCCTCGGACCGTGGGCAGATTTTTGCTCTGTTAGCTGCTGCCCAAATCCGCGACACGAGTTGCCGACAATCGCAGAACTCGCCAATTAACCACACATGGCAAAGAGCGGAAGAAAAAGAGTCTCCTTCGATCCTGCGGTATTGCGCGTCCTCTCTTCCCTCGCCCTTGGGATGTTTCTGGCCGCACTCGACCAAACCGTCATGTCCACAGCGGGAGCGACTATCGCGACCGATTTCGGACAACTATCCGGCCAAGGGTGGCTCCTCACCTCGTATCTATTAGCGTCCTTGATCACCACTCCAATCTATGGACGGCTATCTGATGGTTTTGGAAGACGTTCACTTTTTGTTACTGCACTGGCAATCTTCATTGTGGGTTCCTCGGCATCGGCAATCGCACCCACATTCGGACTCCTCGTTATCGGACGCACGGTGCAGGGTCTGGGTGCTGGTGGACTCTTTTCACTTGCTTTCGCTGTCATATCCGACCTGGTTCCTCCACGCGAAAGAGCCCGGTACATACTCGTCTTTGTCGTTGTTTTTGGATCTTCAAGCCTTCTAGGTCCGATAGTGGGCGGCGTAATCGCTACACAAAATTCCATTTTAGGCATCGCCGGATGGCGGTGGATCTTTCTCCTCAATATCCCCATTGCCTTGTATGCCATCGTGCGGGCATTGCGGTTCCTCCACGTGAAACAAGAACTTCACCGGGACCGTTTTGACTGGTGGGGCGTCCTACTCTTCAGTATCTTTGTTCTAACGCTTCTGCTGTTAAGTCAGAATCTGAAATCCCAAGCAATGCACCAATGGCGACCATATTTACTTGTTCTGCTCCTTGCGAGTTTGCTGTTGTTCTTGGTCGTCGAACACTCTCTAGGTGAGAGCGCATTAATCCCACTACATTTCTTCGTGAATCGGCTCTTCACGGTGACCCTAATAGCCAGCATGGTCTCGGGTGCGGCCATGCTGATCGGTCTTGTTGTTGTTCCCCTGTCCGTGCAAGTGGTGCAGGGCCAGACCCCGGCAATTGCAGGCGCCATTCTTCTGACTATGGGATTTGGAAATCTATTCGGATCCGGACTTGCAAGTAGATCGGTAGCTAAGACTGGTCGTTATAGGTGGCTAGCCACCCTTGGTCTTCTGGCATTTACCGCCGGTTTTGCAATTCTCGTTTTCAGTGCTGGATTGCCAGCCCTCATAAGTGCAGTGGTTGTGATTGGCTTTGGTTCGGGTCTGGTTACGCAGTTCGGTTCCATCGTTGCACCCCACGCCCTGGGCGAGCGCCATCGTGGTTCGGGTTCGGCCATCAACACCTTCGCCCGCCAGTTCGGCGGAGTGCTTGGAAGTGGGCTTTCATTGGCCACGATTTTCCAACTATGGAAGACCCACGGGGATATTTCGGCGATCACTCTTAGCAATTCTGGAGCGTCGTTACGCAATCTCAGCCAGATCGCCCGCCAGAACTTCATTTCTTCGGCCAAACCGGTCTATGCAACCACCGCCCTAGTCCTCCTCCTGGCAGCCCTTCTCACACGGTTGATACCAGATGAGAAGTTTGAGCATGCAAGGGAACTGCCCCAATAGATCTCACATTGACATTCATCGATATGGGATCTACTCTTCTCATATCGAAATCCGTCGATATGAAATGAAGGGTCCACGACCATGGCCGATGTAAAGATTGAAGAACTAACAGTTGCCAGCACTTGTTCCTGCAACTCTGATAGCGCCGAATCCGCTTGCTGCTCTGATACAAGTGCCAGCGAATCCTGCTGCTAAAGATTCCTAACTTAACCTTGCGTCGTTGTTGGTTCAGGTTGTGGCGCGGCAACCTTCGGGTGAGCCAATAGATAGTCGACCACATCGGCTGTGAAATTCTTGGAAAGTGTAGGTACATGCGGTGCGCCAGCAATGGTCCAAAATTCGACATCCGCGTTATCCGCACATTCCGTGAACTGCCTTTGAGTGGTTTCCGACCCCTTCTGCTTGGAATCCAAATCCAATTTCTCGGGAATCAGATAAGT
Source organism: Actinomycetes bacterium (assembly GCA_031360585.1). Classification (GTDB taxonomy): domain Bacteria; phylum Actinomycetota; class Actinomycetes; order Nanopelagicales; family Nanopelagicaceae; genus QYPT01. The sequence goes on from JANMBV010000060.1 coordinate 27,880, forward strand.
AGTCTTCGAGCAGTGATCCAGTGCGCCCCATATGGCCGCAGTTTTCACGGCGCCAGGAATGACCTTACCCATCATGTGGTTTCCCGCAAATGTCACATCCTTGGTGCCCCAAATCTCCAAGATGTTTATGGGGGATGAAGGCTTGCACATCGATGACTTTGCGTAACCACCGCCAGCCATGCTGACAATGGCAGCAATCCGATCAGCATGCAAGCAAGCCATCGAGTTTGCCATGAAACCGCCGTTTGAGTGACCGATTATGTATATCCGATCGGGATCAACTGCGTAGTTCTTGGAGACTTGGTCAATGATGCTCATCAGATAACTATTGTCATTTACTTTTGGGGTATGAATATCACAGCATTCTGGAGTTGCATTCCAAAATCTTGTACCAGACTTGTCGGCTGTCCCATTCGGATGCACATAGAGAATCCCTCGCGCTTCCGCCACAGGCGTTAGGTTCAAATACTTCTCGAACTTATCCCCCGATTGCGAGTAGCCATGCAAGGCGATGATTAATGGCGCCCGGAAAGAAGCATTGTACGTACTTGGTACAAAGAGTTTGAACGGGCGAGGACCATTGAATGAGATCTCGGCGGCATCCCCCGATGGCGTGCCCACAAAGGTTGCAAGGAAAATAGCGCTAACCACTAAGAAAACAGTCTTGCTCTTTCTGGATCTCACGGGGCTCATGGTAACCACCGATCCTGAGAGAGCACGTTCCTCCTTTCGGCGGGAACCGTCCGCGGATGTGACGAAGATCCCCTGAGAGTTTCGCTTTCATTGTTTACATCTGCGCGCAAAGTGGGAAGATATTCAAGTGGGCAAACCCGTAGTCTCCCTAGATCAAGTAACCATTCGATTTGCTGGAGATAGCGGCGATGGAATGCAACTCACGGGTGACCGCTTCACGATGGACACCGCCAGTTTGGGCAATGACTTGTCAACTCTACCTAACTACCCAGCTGAGATTCGGGCCCCCCAAGGAACATTTGCGGGGGTTTCTTCATTCCAACTCCATTTTGCGGACCACCTCATTCAAACCCCAGGAGATGCTCCAGACATTCTCGTGGCAATGAACCCCGCAGCACTCAAAGCAAATATTCGAGACCTCCCTCGTGGCGCCACCATCATTGTCGACCAAGATGAATTCTCCAATCGCAACCTCTCCAAGGTCGGTTACGAAACCAATCCTCTTGAGGATGGTTCTCTTGATAGTTACAAAGTTCACGCCGTCGGGCTTACATCCCTTACAGTCGCCGCCTTGTCAGGGCTTTCGCTCTCCCGCAAAGATGCGGAGCGCTCAAAGAACATGTTTGCTCTTGGTCTGCTTTCCTGGATGTATCACCGCCCTACTGAGGCAACTGAGAATTTCTTAAAAGCCAAGTTCGGCAAGAAACCCGAAATCTTGGCCGCAAACCTTCTTGCATACAAGACAGGGTGGAATTACGGAGAAACCACAGAAGATTTCGCCGTCTCGTACGAGATAGCACCGGCAAAGATGCCTCCGGGCCAATACCGAAATATCAGCGGCAATACCGCCCTTGCATACGGGCTCATCGCCGCCTCACAACGTAGCGGTCTCAAACTATTCCTGGGTTCATATCCCATTACTCCGGCATCTGATATTTTGCACGAACTTTCCAAGCATAAGAAGTTTGGCGTAATCACTTTCCAAGCCGAAGACGAAATAGCGGCCATCGGCGCAGCCCTTGGCGCCGCCTACGGTGGCGCACTTGGAATCACGGCAACCTCCGGTCCAGGCCTTGCACTCAAGGGCGAAACTATTGGCCTAGGGGTAATGCTGGAATTGCCCTTAATCATCATCGATGTTCAACGCGGCGGTCCTTCTACAGGACTTCCTACTAAGACAGAGCAAGCCGATCTCCTGCAGGCGATGTACGGCCGAAACGGTGAGTCACCGGTGGTCGTACTTGCACCATCAACACCCAAAGATTGCTTCGCTATCGCCCTGGAAGCAGCGCGTATTGCAACTACCTACCGCGTACCGGTAATGATTCTCTCTGATGGGTACATCGCCAACGGCTCAGAGCCGTGGAAGATCCCGAACGTCTCCGATCTACCCGATCTCCACGTTGAATTTGCAAAGACGCAGGAGGATTTCCTGCCGTATCTTCGCGACACAAAAACCCTTGCACGTCCTTGGGCGATTCCCGGTACCAAGGGGTTAGAGCACCGCATTGGCGGCGTAGAAAAGGCAGATAAGACAGGCGCAATTTCCTACGATCCGATCAACCACGATCTCATGGTTCGTGCACGCGCTGCCAAGGTTGCTGGAGTGGAAATTCCCGAGCTAGTCGTTGACGATCCCAACGGAGATGCAGACGTACTTCTTCTTGGATGGGGATCTACCTACGGGCCTATTGCTGCCGCGGTCGAATCATTGCGCGCTAACGGCGAGAACATCGCCCAGGCCCATCTTCGCTACATCAACCCATTCCCAAAGAATTTGGGCAAAGTGTTAGAAAAGTATTCAAAAGTGATTGTCCCTGAGATGAATCTTGGTCAGCTCTCAATGCTGCTTCGCTCGCAATATCTTAAAGACATTATCGGCTACAACATGGTGCGCGGCCTTCCATTTACAACCGCTGAGATAATGGAAGCAGCGATGGAGGTGCTCCATGACTGAAATAACTTTGACCAAGAAGGACTTCACATCCGACCAGGAAGTGAAGTGGTGTCCAGGTTGCGGTGACTACTCAATTCTTTCAACGATGCAGTCCTACCTGCCTGAACTGGGCGTACCGAGAGAGAACGTTGTCTTCATTTCTGGTATTGGCTGTTCATCGCGCTTTCCTTATTACCTGGATACCTACGGCATGCACTCAATTCACGGACGCGCTCCAACGATCGCATCTGGGCTGGCGATTTCACGCCCGGACCTTTCGGTTTTCGTCATCACAGGCGATGGAGACTCCCTCTCTATCGGTGGAAACCATTTGATCCATGCTCTTCGTCGCAACGTAAACATTAAGATTTTGCTCTTCAATAACCGTATCTACGGATTAACCAAGGGTCAGTACTCACCGACAAGCGAGCAAGGAAAGATCACAAAATCCACTCCCCTTGGCTCTCTTGATTCACCGTTCAACCCAATTTCTCTGGCAATTGGAGCTGAAGCCTCATTTGTCGCTCGCTCAATCGATAGCGACCGCAAGCACCTCACTGAGATTCTACGTGCAGCGAGTGCGCACAAGGGTTCCGCCCTCATCGAGATTTACCAGAACTGCCCGATTTTTAACGACGGTGCTTTCGATTCACTAAAAAACAACGAGACCAAAGAAGGAGCACTCTTGAAAATGGTTCATGGAGAACCAATCAAGTCTGCCACCCACGGTCTAGTACACGTCGGTTCATCGTTGAAGTTAGTGGAATTGGGCTCGGTTGCCGAAGGCGATCTTGTGGTCCACGACGTGCACAATCCAGATCCAAGTTACGCCTTCGCCCTTTCTAGGTTTTCCAACTCAAAACTCGATCATGTTCCTGTCGGAATCTTCCGGGATGTTGAACGTGCCGAGTACGGCTCTCTAGTAAATGGCCAAATATCCGACATTATTGCCGCACAAGGTGCTGGGGATCTAGAGACTCTCCTTACCAGCGGCGATACTTGGGAAGTGGCGTAGAAACTACCTTCGAGTCACCATTCTTGAAGCCCAATCCTTGACCGGTTCCGACGAGTCGGATTTTGCGAGGAACTCAAACATCGCAAAACGATCTTCGCCCCGTGCGCTGAACATCTTACCAACTGAAATTCCGTGAGAGGGACTGTAGGAGATTTCAATTGCATCACCTGCTCTAACTTGCCCTTCCCGAATAATTCTTAGGTACGCACCAGGTCGCCCCGCATCTGTGAACTCTTTGATTAAGTTCGGTCGATCCCAGAAACCAACAAAAACGCGACATGGAGTTCTCGGCTGTGCGACTTCTAGAACGGCGCTTCCGATATGCCATAGTTCCCCGATCACGGCTCCAGAGACATCAATTCCTTTCGTAGTCAGATTCTCACCGAAGCGACCGCTGGCGATAGGCATTCCGAGTTCGCCTTCCCACCACTCTGCGTCTTCACGAGCGTATGAATAGACCGCCTTGTCGTATCCGCCATGACTCGTGGTATCTCCAACGAAATCACCCTCGACCCCGTTATTCGCCAAGTTGACTGAACGGTCCACGGCTCTCTTATCAATACCACTGCGCCCTTTATCACCCGCCCACGGTTCTTCGTGCACAACCGCCGTGACATTGATTGACAACAGCTTTCCCGGGTCTGGTTTCATAACTGGAAACTATAGAGGTGGCTGGTAACTCCGCCACCTTTCGTCGATAGAAAACCCCAAAGAGCGAACGGTGCCGAGACTGGCCTCATTAGTCATCGCACCTCCGGTGCCAAATAGACGAATCCCTCGTTCTGCCCACTCAACAATGGCGGCAGCAACGAGAGCCTTTCCTATCCCCTTTCCTCTGTGTTCGCGCAGGATTGAAGCGAAATCCAATTCAACGATCTCACCTCTCCTACTTGTTGAGATTGCTCCAACGAGACGGCCCTCGAAAAATGCCCCGAATAGCAGATTCTCCGGGCGCCACAACGCCCGAATACTCTCGATCGTTGGAATATCACGCGATGTGGCGGGTGTGTTCGGATAATCAGAATTGTTGATAAGTTCAAGACCCAACAAGGATTCCGCGAATTCGACGTTCAACTCTTGGAGGTCAATCCCTTTTCCAAAAGAGAGGTTGACCGCTGTCAAATAGGGGCCTAAATCTTGATCTGGCTCAAGGAGAAGCCGTGCACCCCAAGACTCTCCGACCAAGGTATATCCCAGCGATTCCAACTCGGCACAGCGAGGATCAGTATCTCGCAAAATTTCGGTGTTCCTAATCAATGGCTTCTGCAAATTGGCTTGCGTATAGATCAAAATAGAAGCCCTTCTTGGCCATCAGCTCCGTATGGGTACCTTGCTCAATAAGCTGGCCTTTATCCATCACCAAGATTGTGTCGGCGTCACGGATCGTAGAAAGGCGATGAGCAATCACGAAGCTCGTGCGACCAGTGCGCAACTTCGCCATTGCCTGCTGAACGAGCACTTCAGTGCGAGTATCAACCGAGCTCGTGGCTTCGTCGAGAATGAGAATTGCAGGGTCGGCCATGAATGCGCGGGCAATCGTCAGAAGTTGGCGCTCGCCGTTGGAAACGGTGGCATTATCATCGGTAAGCATCGAATCGTAACCATTTGGCAGTGAGCGCAAGAAGTGATCGACGTTTGCCGCTTTGGCAGCAGCAGCGACCATTTCATGAGAGGGGTCAAGGCTTCCAAAGGCGATGTTCTCGCGCATGGATCCCGTAAACAACCAGGTGTCCTGCAAGACCATCCCAAACTGGCGACGGAGGTCATCTCGGGTCAGAGAGCGGATGTCCTTGCCATCGAGTGTGATTGATCCAGAGTCGATCTCATAAAAGCGCATAATGAGGTTGACCAGGGTGGTTTTTCCAGCACCTGTCGGGCCAACGATGGCTACGGTCTCGCCAGGATTGACCGAAAGCGAGAAATTCTCAATCAAAGGCTGATCAGGTATATATCGGAAAGAAACGTTATTGAAACGAATTTCGCCCTCGGCCCGATCCATCGCAACAGCCTGATCTGAATCAGGGTCCTCTTCCTTCGCGTCTAGGAGCTCAAATAGACGTTCGGCAGAGGCAACGCCGGATTGAATAATATTCATTAATCCGGCAATCTGCGAAAGAGGCATCCCGAACTGGCGCGAATACTGGATGAATGCCTGTACGTCTCCCAGTGACATTCCACCTGTTGCGACTCTATATCCGCCAAGAACCGCGATCGCTACGTAAATGAGGTTTGAGATTAAGACTGTCGTCGGTTGGATGATGCCCGACATGAATTGCGCCTTGAAACTGGACTCGTAGAGTTTCTCGTTGAGCGTCGAGAAGTCCTGAATCGCTTGGTCGCGCCTTCCAAAAACTTTCACGAGGGCATGACCTGTGTGCATTTCTTCCACGTGCCCATTGAGTTTTCCAGTCCAGTCCCACTGAGCAATGAATTGTCGTTGCGAGCGTTTGGCGATGCGGATCGATACAAACATGCTTAAAGGAATGGCAACCAATGAGACCAGCGCCAACTCAGGGCTAATCCACACCATCATGGCAAGAACGGAGATGATCGTCAGCAATGAGTTCAGTATCTGCGATAGTCCCTGTTGCAACGAATTGGAGATATTGTCGATGTCATTGGTCACGCGACTGAGCAGATCTCCGCGTGATTGAGTATCGAAATAGCTCAGAGGCAGTCGGCCCAGTTTCTCCTCTGCTAGGCGACGCAACCGAAAGACGGTGCGCTGGGTAATGCCTGCCATGAGGTAGCCCTGGACCCACATGAAAAGAGAAGACGCGGCGTACAGCCCGATGGCCAAGATGAGAACGTGATAAACGGCATGAAAATCAATGCCTTGTCCGGGTATTACCGAGCTCTTTTGAAGCATGTCGGCCAGGCGATTTTCACCTTTGGCACGCAGTCCCGCAATCACTTGTGCTTTAGACACGCCTGCCGGCATCCGATGACCCAGGAAACCATAGAAGACATAGTTGGTTGCACGTCCCAAAATTTTGGGGCCGAAGGACCCGATGACAACGCTTGTCGTGATAAGAGCGAACACGAGCGACATAATCTTTCGTTCGGGTCCCAACTCATTCAACAGGCGTTTGAGAGAGCCACGGAAATCCTTTGATTTGGAGGGAGGTGGACCAAACATCCCCTGCATTGGACCGCCGCTCGGGCCGCCTGTCCTCTTCGCCGTCGGGGTCCGAGAACTCATGCTGCTTCTTCAGGGCTGAGCTGAGAGAGAACTATTTCACGATAGGTGGCGCAGTCGGTCATGAGCTCGCGATGCGTGCCAACCCCCACGATTCTTCCCTCATCTAGAACGATTATCTGATCGGCATTGAGAATGGTGCTCACTCGTTGGGCGACAATGAGGACAGTGGCACTCGATGCAGATCTTTCGAGTGCTGCGCGTAGTTTGGCGTCTGTCGAGTAGTCAAGGGCAGAGAAACTATCGTCGAGGATAAAGATCTGCGGTCTCTTCACAATTGCCCGTGCAATAGATAGACGCTGGCGCTGACCGCCGGAGAAGTTCGTGCCGCCCTGAGCCACTCTGGCATCCAATCCTTCTGACGCCTCTCTAACAAAGTCAGCAGCCTGAGCAACTTCCAATGCAGCCCAAAGCTGGTCAGCTGTGGCGTTTTCATCTCCATAACGAAGATTCTCTGCGATCGTTCCGCCAAATAGAAAGGAGCGTTGTGGCACAAGTCCGATCTGCGACCAAATTCCCTCAAGGGATTGCTGACGCACGTCGAGGCCGTCCAGTTTAATGACCCCGTCTGTTACGTCCATGAAGCGCGGAATAAGGTTGAGAAGCGTACTTTTCCCGCTACCTGTACTCCCGACTATTGCGGTGACCTCTCCCGGCTTTGCAGTAAAAGAAATTTCAGACAGGACCGGAACTTCAGCGCCTGGATAGCGAAATTCAACATCGCAGAACTCGATCAGGCCTCTTCTTTCTGTGGGGATTTTGGGGTCGGTCGTATCTACAACTGAGGAAGTGGTTTGAAGCACTTCTTGAATGCGTTCGGCACTTGCAGCAGCACGAGGAATCATCATCGACACCATGACCGCCATTATTATGCTGAAGAGAATCTGCATAATGTAAGCGAGGAAGGCGGTTAAATTGCCAATTGGCATCTCCCCGCTGTCCACGAGTTTGGCACCAAACCAAATGACAGCGACACTCGAAAGGTTCAGAAGGAGCATCAAAGACGGAAACATAATCGCGAAAGTTCTTGTCACGCTCAGGGTTGTGTTCATCAAATCATCGTTGGTCTCAGAAAAACGAGCTTCTTCAAAATCAGTTTTGACGAAAGCGCGGATAACGCGAACACCGCTGATTTGCTCACGCAGAACGAGATTGAGCCGATCGATCTTCACCTGCATAACTCGGAAGAGAGGAACAATGCGTTTAAGAAGGGTTCCGATCAGAAGTGCCATGATCGGCACCACGACGAGGATAAGCGCAGAGAGTTTCACATTCGTTCGAACGGCCATAATGGCCGCTCCAATAGCGGTAATAGGAGCGGCAACCATTATTATTAGCCCCATAAACAAAACCATCTGCACCTGTTGAACATCGTTGGTGTTACGGGTGATTAAAGAGGGTGCGCCAAATTGATTAAGCTCCTTTGCTGAGAACGTTTCGACAACTCTGAAAATCCCGCCACGTAGGTCTCTTCCGAATGCCATGGCGACCTTCGCACTGAGATAGGCAAGCCAAATTGATGCGCCCATAATCAGAATCGAAGCCCCGAGCATGATGGCGCCGATCTTCCATATATAGGAAATGTCTCCCTTGACTACGCCGTTGTTGATCAGATCTGCATTGAGATTGGGCAGATACAAACTGGCGATAGCCTGGATAAGAAGGAGGAACAAAACAACACCGACGCTCTTTCGATAAGGGCGTAGATAATCTTTTAGTAAACTAACCAGCACAACATGACCTCGGTTTCCCCTTCAGCAGACCCTATAGGGTCAGGCGCACAGAAGGGGGGAGTTCCTAGATGAAGAGAAGCTGGGCTCCGTCTGTCATCTCAATGAAATCCGAAGCACTGATGATACCTTCGACATCATCACGCAAATCCTTCGAAGTAAGTTTGTTCATGTCTGCTGACAAGCGACAAGCCCACAAGTGGCCACCAGCAGCCACAATCTGGTCAAGAAAGTCAGGAACCTCCGGAATATCAAGATCAGCCAATTGCTTCTTCAACATTTTGGTAGCCATCCCGGTCATTCCAGGCGCTGGCATTATTGCCTGCGGGAAGTGCTTGTCGCTTCCAGGTAAATGCAGCGCAGTATTGCCAGCGGGGCTAAATTGAAGATCGTTCATTCGGGACTTAGTAATCATGTCAAAGCCCCAGAAGGTGAAGAATATAAGCGTTTCAATTCCTTCCCCAAGAGCAGCGTTGCCGAGAATAAGTCCTGGATATGCCATATCCAAATTACCCTTTGAACAGATGATGGCAAGTTTACGATCAGAATCTTCCGCTCCGAAGTTTGGAACGATTGCAGGAGTTGTCATTTCATGTCCCTTCACACGCAGCCTTTAGGTTTGGGTAATCCGGCGATATAAGCCATCTTCTTTGCTGGCTTCTTAGGAAATAAGGCGAATTGATCCTTAACTGGAACGCCGCCTACTGTTTGTACTCGTCGCGATGTGGCGGTTTCGCCTTGCGTCTTGAAGTCCTCACGGAGGAACTTGATGATCTTCCAGTGAGCATCGGTCATCTCGACCTCAATCTGCTTTGCCAAGACCTTCGCGATCTCTTCGTCCCACTCGTCATACTTAGTCAAGAAGCCTTCTTCATTGACGTTGATCTGTTTGCCTGCAATTTCAATGACCGGCATTGATACCAACCCCCTTCTTCTCCGTTATTTGACGTTTACCTGCCATGGACATTAGTGCCGGAATTGGAATCCAGCGACCTTTCAGAAGTAAATTCCAGTAGATCCAGCGGAAGGCCAACTTACCCATATGGTTCAAGCGACTTTCCTTCAGGAGAGACAGTGGTCCGACCACCGGCAAGGGAAACTTGCCCGTCAAAGGTTCAACGGTGTAGTTGAAATCAATCAAAAGACCTTTACCATTTCCAGACTCAATGAAACAGTTTGCGTGGCCATCGAAATTGTGGGTCATTGGTCTGCCGTTTACATATTCGACGAAGTTCTCGGCAAATAGATCAATAGCAAAATGAGCAACTGAGCCCGCTTTCGAGGCCGGGATATCTGATGCGTCCCCAAGGGCGAAGACGTTGGGGTACTTCTTTGAAAGGAAGTTGCCCTTATCCACTGGAATGTAATTGAGATCATTTCCCATTCCAGAACGAGCAATAAAATCGGCGCCCATATTTAACGGGACGGTGACCAGCAGGTCGAATGCAATTTCACGCTCATCCATTGAGAACATCGACTTGGCGTCCGGGTCAATGCGTTCGATGACGAAATCTGGTTCCAACTTGATATTTCGATCCGCAAACATCCGACCGAGATGTTCTGATGCAACTGGTTTGGTAAAGGCTCCCTCAAGTGGCGTTACATAGACAATCTCCACCTTGTCACGCATTTTGCGCTCGGTGAAATATGCATCAGCAAGAAATGCGAACTCGAGCGGGGCGACAGGACACTTAATTGGCATTTCAGTAATGTGAACCAGAAGCCGCCCGCCTTTGAAGTCCTTCAGTGCATCTTGTAGAGCAACCGATCCCTCGAGGGTGTAAAAATCGAAGACGCTTTTGCGCCATACAGCGGGATCATCCATGCCAGGGGTCTGATCTGGGCGAGGCGTCGTTCCGGAGGCAACAACGAGTTGGTCGTATGCGACTGTTCGACCATCCGTAAGTTGAACTTGGTTGGAATCGGGAAGAATCTTGTCAATCTCTGCGCGAATATATTCAACATCGCTTGGGAAGAAGTGACTGCGCTTCTTAACAAGTTCTTCGGCTTTGTAGACGCCGAACGGCAGAAGAAGCAAACCAGGCTGATAAACATGGTTGTCATCCTTATCGATGATCGTAATGGACCACTCTTTTGCGCTGAGTTTCTTACGTAGCTTATTGACGACCATTGTTCCGGCAGTTCCGCCACCAAGCACTAGCAATTTTTTCATGTTGACTCCTCTGAAACAAAGACTACAGGCATCTTCAACGGAATTTGATGGCTTCCAGTGTGAGAAGCGACCTACGTGATTTGCCTCATTTATAAGGGTCTTGCATACCTCGAAGGGTATAGGGGGCGGCACAATTCATGGTGTGACCTGCCATACAGTTCGACTACATACGGCAGCTGACTAAGCGTTGAATTATTCTCTGGCCCAAAAGCATCCAAGGAATTTCGATTTCGAATCAATTTAGAGACATGGGCTCTGTCAAGAAACCTGAACAGTTCTCCGTTAACTATTTACCTCTGATTATGCCGCCAAGATCCGTAGTACATCTCGCTTTTTGAACGTGGCGAAGAAAGACTCCCGCTGTAGCGTTATCCCAACACCCGCCAGTCCTGCCCATGCTTGGGGTGAGGCGATCTTGGTCCGGCATGATGTTTCCTCAATCGGCTAAATACTTTCGTCGTGTAGCGAGTTAATAAGCATCGCGGTCGCAAAAGGACACATATTCAGGCTAAAGGCCTGGATTCGGATCGCCTTTAGGCCAATCCAAGAAAAACAGAGATCTGTGCGCCGTGTGGCTTTAAGTTTTCAGCTATCACGTAACCACCGCTTGATTCGGCGATCGCTTTGACGATTGCCAGTCCTAGGCCGCTTCCACCGGTACTGGAATGGCGCGAGCGATCAGGTCGGGAGAATCGGTCAAAGGCCACCGGGATAAAATCTTCTGGAAAACCTGGACCAGAATCCCTTACATGAAGCAGAAGGAATAACCCCTCTATCTCTACTTCGATCATGATTCTTGCTTTGGACGGACAGTTTGAGACCGCATTTCCAAGCAAATTGTCGAGCACTCGTCTGAAATCTTGAGCGCTCACACGCACATCCTGGGCATTGATAATATTGAAGTCAATGTATAAATTCTTCGCTGTATCGAGAATTCTTGCATGATCAATCGCTTCCGATACCTCTTTCAGTATCGCCTCTTCTCCCGCAGTTCCCGATTTAGGATCTGCCTGCCTGTGGGAGAGGAAAAGTAGGTCCGATGCCAGTGCCGAAACACGACCAGCGGACTTCGACGCGGCCTGTATATCTCGAAGTAATTCATCCAAATTGCCGGCGTTGAGCTTTGATAGCTCCAACTGCGCAAGTAGCTGTGCCATCGGTGTGCGTAGCTCATGGCTAGCATCGGATACCATCCTCTGTTCGCGTTCTAAAGCTAATCGAAATTCGACGATTAATCGATTGAGGGTCACTGTAAGTTCGGAAAGCTCATCATTTACTTTTCCTGTCGGCAGCACCCCCGAACTCGGATCGTCAATGAGTTCGAGGGCTCTTAGGTGCATTTTTCGAATCGGCCGCAAAACTGACGAAGCCAATATCCACGAAGCAAGCCCAGAAAGTAAAATGAGCAATAGAAATCCAATGAACAAGGACCGAGTAACTTTGCTCGTTATCAATTCCGCCGTTGAATCGTTGCGAGCTGCGATAACAATCCAATTGCCATTCCAGGCGTGAACGCTGGTCCTCATCACCCGGTAGTTCTGCCCTGAGCGTGAAACCGTCAGGAATTTTGGGGAAACAGTCGAACTCAGGAGATCAAATTGACCTTGAAAGACCCTCGGGAGAGTGGACAGGACAACTTTACGTTTTGGGTCAATCAATGCGATCAATTGACCTTGGGCGGGAGGATCTAAGGTATTTCCACTATTGCTTCCCGAATTAGCACCACTTTCACTTCCATTTTCCTCGGGACCGAGTGCAGCAATCGCCACAACGTAACTCCGTGAATCATTGCGCAAGAGTAGATCTGTCGTTGACAGAACGGACGACCGGAATTGCGCAAGAAAAAAGAGCGCGCCCGAACCGAAGACCAACACTGAAATGAGAAGGGTACCTATGGTCAGCCGTGCCTTAAAAGAAAGTCTCATGTTGAAACGACTAGCGGAATTACAAATCTATATCCCACTCCACGCACGGTCTGGATGGATGAGTCGCCGTATGGATAATCTATTTTCTTGCGCAGATAACTAACGTACTGATCGACGACGTTTGCATCAATATGGTCAGAATAATCCCACACAGCCTCCAAAATTAAAGTTCGCGAGAGAACGACTTCTGGATTGTTCATAAAATATTTCAGAAGTAGGAATTCTTTGGGGCTTAAGACAAGTTGCTTCTCCCGCTTCCAGGCGCGATGGGTCGCCACATCCAATCGTAGATCGCCCATTTGAAGACTTATTCGACCGTCCTTAACTTCCCGGCGAACAATCGCACGAAGGCGAGCATTTAATTCATCAAAAGAGAAGGGTTTGGAAAGGTAATCGTCGGCGCCTGCGTCTAGACCCGCGACTCGATCTACAACAGCATCGCGTGCGGATAAGAGCAAGATAGGAGTCTTATCGCCGCGACTTCGCACAATGCGAGAAAGCTCAAAACCATCTAGTCGGGGCATCATGACATCCACGACTGCCGCATCAAAAACTCCGTCTTCAAATTGATCCAAAGCAAACAATCCGTCTATCGCGGTAGTAACTTCATGCCCTTCGGATTCCAATCCCCTTTGCAGCAGCCTGGCCATCTGAGCGTCATCTTCAACGACAAGAATCTTCATGAAAGCCATTCTCCCCTCTCCCGTAGATGCAAGAAAGCGCCTCGTTGGGAAGTCGAGGCGCTCTCTTGACCAGCTATTTAGTTGTTTGAACCGGTATCTACAGATTCAGCAGTATCCGGACCAGTCTGGTCGCCCGATTGGACGTTATCGCCATCAACAGCGCCTGCTGTATCTTCGACTCCATCGTCTGCAGCACCAGCAACATCAGGCGAGGTTTGATCTCCAGATTGATCGCCAGATTGGACATTTCCAGCATCAACGGTATCGCCAGCAGCTTCTGGCGCTTCAGATGTTGGCATAGAAGCCAATGGGGAGGTAACTACAGGGGCGTTCGGCTGTGAAGGCGAAGCGTGTGCCTGGCTACCCATAATTCCGACGCTCGCAAATGCGGCGATAACGGAAGCAGCGATTGCAAGTTTGCCTTTGTTGTTCATTTCGTACCTGCCCTTCGGGGGTTTTTGAAAGCGAGGGGTTCGCTCACATCCAGAAGTATGCGCGGGAGGCCATGAAGTGACTGTGTGAATGAGATGAAAGTTCTCACATCTTTTGAGGGAGCACGAGCGAAAAATTCAGGATAACAACCGCTGCGGGCTCGGATCTGGGGTTGGTGGCGGGTGAAGGATTCGAACCTTCGTAGGCTGAGCCGGCGGATTTACAGTCCGCTCCCATTGGCCGCTCGGGCAACCCGCCAGGGCTGATCTGTTGATACGGCGAGCGCAGATTACCTTAGTTTTGGCCTGTGGCGCTAATCAAAAAGACTTCGCCCCTAAACCCACCCGCCACTTGAGGTTCTCAAAGTGCTTTACGAAGGCTATAAGGCAACGGTAGTCGGACCGTAAATTCCATACCTAGGTTCAAAGTTGTGATTTCAGCTTTTCCAATTGGACAACAAGTTGGCCCGGAAGCTTCTCCCCGATCTTGGCGAACCATTCCTCGATAAGAGGAATCTCTTGCTTCCACTCTCCGGTGTCGACGTGGAGTGCAGTCTGGATATCTTCAGCGCTCACATTGAGTCCTTCAACATCCAAGGAGCCAGGTTTTGGAGCCAGACCTATCGCTGTTTCCATAGATCCGTCTGCGCCTTCGATCTGCTCAATTGCCCACTTAATTACTCGCGAGTTCTCTCCATAACCAGGCCATAAGAATTTTCCATTGACTCCACGTCGGAACCAGTTAACGTAGAAGATCTTCGGCAACTTTGATTGATCGTGCTTTTTTCCAAGATCCAACCAATGTTGCAAGTAATCTCCGACGTGATAACCAATGAAAGGGAGCATTGCCATTGGGTCTCGGCGGACAATGCCAACCTGACCCGTCGCAGCAGCAGTGGTCTCTGATGAAAGGGTGGCTCCAAGGAACACTCCGTGCTCCCAGTCTCGCGATTGAACAACCAACGGAACAGTTGTCTTTCGTCGGCCGCCGAAGAAGATCGCCGAAATTGGCACACCCCCACGAGTATTCCACTCGGGGGCAACAATGGGGCACTGTTCAATGGGAGTGCAGAATCGCGAGTTAGGATGCGAAGAGAGTTCGCCAGATTCTGGAGTCCAGTCACGCATTTTCCAATCAGTTAAGTGAGCGGGCGGCTGATCAGTCATGCCCTCCCACCAAACATCTCCGTCATCGGTAAGCGCGACATTTGTGAAGATTGAATTTCCCTGCTCGATGGTCCTCATTGCATTGGCATTGGTTCCCCAACCTGTACCGGGTGCAACGCCGAAGAAACCAGCTTCAGGATTCATGGCATAGAGGCGGCCATCTTGCCCAAAGCGCATCCATGCAATGTCATCGCCTAGAACTTCCACTTTCCATCCAGCAACGGTTGGTTCCAGCATGGCCAGATTTGTTTTGCCGCACGCCGACGGGAAGGCCGCAGCGATGAAATGAGGATTTCCATGTGGAGGGGTGATTTTTAAAATAAGCATATGCTCGGCGAGCCAACCTTCATCTCGACCGATAACAGAGGCGATACGGAGGGAGTAGCACTTCTTTCCGAGTAACGCGTTTCCACCGTACCCGGATCCATAAGACCAGATTGCGTTATCTTCTGGGAATTGCACGATGTACTTTGTTGGGTTGCAAGGCCATGGGACATCTTGAGCGCCATCGACAAGAGGGGCACCGACAGAGTGAAGGGCGGCAACATATTTTCCTTTGTTACCCATTGCCTCTAGCGCAGTATTTCCCATTCGCGTCATAATTCGCATGGAGGCCACCACATACGCACTATCGGTTATTTGCACACCAAACATCGGATATGCCGAGTCAATTGGACCCATGCAGAAAGGGATGACGTACATCGTCCGACCACGCATGCTTCCGCGGTAAAGGTCGGTGAGGATTCCTTTCATCTCATTTGGTTCCATCCAGTTATTCGTCGGGCCTGCGTCCGATTCGTTTTTCGAGCAGATGTAGGTGCGGTCCTCTACACGTGCCACATCAGATGGATCTGAGGCAGACCAGAACGAATTTACTTTCTTAGCTAGGCGGACGAATGTTCCTGCCTCAACCAACCCGGAAGTGATTGCCTCCCACTCTTCCTCACTACCATCACACCAGTAAATGTCGTTGGGTTGAGTAAGGGCGGCAACCTCGTCTACCCACAGAAACAACTTTTCATGTGTAACCGTTGAAGTCGTCATTGACTCTCCTTTAGCGATCAGCGGCGGGAAAGGGCATAATCTACCTACTCATGAAGTTTCGGGTTAACCGAAAGTGTCGTGTTGTACGTTACAAGGAAACAGAGTTACTGACGAGTAGAGAAGGGATCTCCAATGGCATCCGATAGCAGTTTCGACGTTGTCTCCAAGATCGACCGAATGGAGTTGGACAATGCCGTCAATCAGGCAATCCGCGAAATTGATACGCGTTTTGATTTTAAAAATACCGGATCAAAATTGGAACTTGAAGGTGAAAAAATCCTGATTGAAGCTAATACCGAGGACCGCGCCAAAGCGGCCCTGGATGTACTCAAGGATAAATTGGTAAAGCGCGGGGTCTCGTTAAAACATATTGATCCAAGTGAGCCTTCGCTCAGCGGCAAGATTTACAAGATCAATTGCCCACTCAAGGAAGGGATCACCACGGAGAATGCAAAGAAGGTCGCAAAATTTCTTCGCGATGAAGGCCCTAAGACAATCAAGACTCAAATTCAAGGCGACGAACTCCGCGTCACCAGCAAGAGTCGAGATGATCTTCAAAGTGCGATTGCGATGATCAAAGAGGCCAAGTGGGACTTCGCGGTTCAATTCACGAATTACCGGTGACCTTGAATTAATAATCGCAGCCACTACACCACTGGCCTTATCTATGGAGTAAGCGCAAATACGCTTTGGGGCCTCCTCCCTCTGTATTGGAAGTACCTCCACCGCGCGAGTGCCTTTGAAATTCTGGCTAACCGTGGCATTTGGTCGCTCGTGTTCTGCATCGTTCTGCTGACCTTTCGCAAGGAATTAAAATCGACCTTGGCGATCTTTCGAAAACGAGAAATCTTGAAGATGCTTATGCTGACGTCGATATTACTCGGCATCAACTGGGGGATCTACATCTGGTCGGTCAGCGTCGACCGAATAGTTGAAGCTTCCCTTGGCTACTACATCGCTCCCTTGGTCAACATTGCCTTTGGCGTACTCATGTTTCACGAACGGCTTCGGCGCTTCCAGTGGGTCGCGGTGATCGTCGCAGCCATAGGCGTGCTTGTTCTGACTATTCAGTTCGGAGCCGTGCCCTGGATTGCATTGGCGATCGCATTTTCTTGGGGTTCTTACACTTTGCTCAAAAAAACGTTGAATTTAGGGGCTCTTGAAGGACTGTCAATAGAGACAACCTTGACAATGCCATTCTTTCTTGTTTATTTGATTTGGATTGAACACCAGGGCCGAGCTCAATTTGGAAGCAGTGTGGGCTTTACACTCCTGCTGGTATCAGCGGGGATTGTCACCGTGGTCCCGCTTCTTTTATTTAATGGCGCCGCAACACGACTTCCACTGTCAATCACTGGATTGCTCCAATACATCATTCCGACAATCATGTTCGCAATTGGCACACTAGTTAATCACGAGAGCATGCCCACGGGGAGAGTCGTCGGATTTGCCTTCATTTGGGTAGCGCTAACTTTCCTTGGCTACGACCTCGTAAAATCGAATCGGAGTGCCAATTCCTTATCCTAAGCAGTGCTTGACCCCGTCGCACTCTTTAGTATTTTTGCTCGCCCAGACTCGAGCCGCGCGACGGGAACACGAAATGGCGAGCAGGAAACATAGTCCAATCCGAGATCATGGAAGAAGTGAATGCTCCGTGGATCCCCGCCGTGTTCCCCGCAGATTCCCAATTTGAAATCAGGGCGTAACGAACGGGCCAATTGCGTCGCTGTCCGAACGAGAATCCCCACCCCTGCTTGATCCAATGACTCGAACGGACTAAAAGGCAAGAGTTCAAGATCGAGATAGCGAGGAAGGAAGGATGACTCGACATCATCACGGCTAAATGCCCACGTCAATTGGGTCAGGTCGTTGGTGCCGAATGAGAAGAAATCTGCATAGTGGCCAAGGCGATCTGCGGTAATGGCAGCCCGCGGGGTCTCAATCATCGTTCCGATGGGGATGTCCAAACTCTGACCCGTTCCGACAAATGTTTTCCGTATCTCTTCTTCTAGCGTTTCGCGCAGATAAAGGAGTTCACGCTGCGTAGCAACGAGCGGAATCATTACCTCGGGCATCGGATTGTGACCAAGCTTTCGAACTTCCAAATAAGCATGCACCAAGGCGCGAACCTGCATCTTGTAAAGATCCGGAATCAGAATTCCAAGGCGCACTCCGCGCAGACCTAACATCGGATTGGACTCGTGATGGCGCTTTACGGCCGCGAAAATCGCTTGGTCTCGGGCTGGAATCTCCTCACCTAAGGCTTCGGCGCGAGCCATTTGAGCTGAGAGTTCGGAAAGTGGCGGCAGGAATTCATGTAGGGGCGGATCCAGCAGACGTACGGTGACTGGCAATCCTGACATCGCCATCATGATGCCGACAAAATCAGCGCGTTGTAATGGTTCCATTTCCGCAATCACTCCGCGTTGCACGTCTTCATTTTCGGCAAGGACCAATCGCTCGACATAAGACCTGCGTGGCCCGAGGAACATGTGTTCGGTACGGCAGAGTCCAACGCCCTCTGCCCCAAGAATGCGAGCACGGATCGCATCCTCTGGGGTATCGGCATTTGTGCGAACGCGCAAGGTGCGAATTTCATCGGCGTAGGTAAGAATTCGATCAACTGCTTTGACCAGTGGTGATGCGGAATCACTCGATGCGGCTAAGCGACCCTCGAGATAGGAAGTAACGTGCGAAGCAACGACGGGAACGACACCGGCATATACAGCCCCCGTTGATCCATCGATGGAAATCGTCTCACCCTCATAAACCGTCAGACTTCCCGCGGTAAACAAGTTGGCTCGCTCGTCGACGGAGATGCCTTCAGTCCCACAGACGGCGGTCTTGCCCATTCCGCGTGCAACAACAGCGGCGTGTGAAGTCTTGCCGCCACGGCTGGTCAGAATACCTTCGGAGGCAACCATACCTACGAGATCATCCGGGCGAGTTTCGCGACGAACCAGGATCACTTTCTTCCCGCTGCGGGCCAAATCGAAAGCACGACGTGAATCAAAGACTACCTCGCCAACTGCAGCTCCAGGAGAGGCGGCAATACCTCGTGCGATCTCCTTCACGGAAGTAGTTAAATCAAATTGCGGGAACATCAATTGTGCGAGTTGATCACCAGAAGTGCGGATGAGGGCCTCATCCATGGAAATCTTGCCCTCGTCCACCAATTGAGTCGCGATTCTAAAAGCGGCTTCCGCGGTCCGTTTCCCCACGCGGGTCTGCAGAATCCAGAGCTTGCCTTTTTCGACTGTGAATTCAATGTCGCAAAGGTCGCGGTAATGGTCTTCCAGAATCTTCATCACCCGATCAAGCTCGCCAGCAACCACTGGTGATTTTTCACCGAACTCCGCCAGAGACATCGTGTTACGGATACCTGCCACAACATCTTCACCCTGTGCTCGCTCTAGGTAGTCCCCGTAACTACCTGCCGCCCCAGTTGCAGGGTCGCGCGTGAAGGCGACTCCGGTTCCCGAATCATCACTAAGATTTCCAAATACCATGGCTTGGATATTTACAGCGGTACCAAGATCAGATGGAATGCGTTCTCTCCGACGATACAAGTGAGCACGTTCCGAATTCCACGAGCGGAAGACCGCTTCGACGGAGGCCAAAAGATGCTCGTGCGGGTCGGTCGGAAAATCCTTCCCTGTCTGCGCCTCTATCTCTTTGATGTATGCCTCGGCAAGTGCTCGCAATCCTGCAACATTTAAATCTTGAACGTTCTGCGCTCCATTCGCGCCAAGAACTCTGGTTTCCACTCTGTGAAATTCCTCGGGCATTACGTTGCAGACAGTGCGCCCGTACATGTCAATGAACCTGCGGTACGAATCCCATGCGAAACGAGGATTACCCGTTTGAGTAGCCAGACTCTCTGCCACTTCAGGGGTAATGCCCACATTGAGTACGGTTTCCATCATTCCTGGCATGGAAAATTTTGCACCAGAACGGACTGAAACCAGAAGCGGTTTTGCAGGGTTCCCAAACTCTTTGCCGAGGTGATCCTCTAAGAATGTAAGGGATCTTTGGATCTCAACCGTCAAACCTTCTGGCATCTCCCCTGTCGAGAGAAATTCCCGACAAGCCTGCGTGGTGATCGTAAATCCTGGGGGAACTGGCAAGCCGATACGGACCATCTCCGCAAGATTTGCACCCTTGCCGCCGAGTAGGTCTGATTGGGTTCGATCCCCAAAGGTAAATGGGTGAATAAGCGGCGCTGTCATAGCGATCCGTTCCCGTAAGTGGACACTGCAATGAGCGTAGCGGATTAGCAACCCACGTTAAACAACTATTTAGTGAGATCGATCAATTACCGCATCACATAGTGAGAAAAGTGCCGCTGTGGCATCACAAGTTGGTAACGGCAGGAGAGCCGAACGCGCCTGGCTGGCTATTTTCAACAATTGCTCCCGTGAATCTTCCAGTGCCGAGTGCGATCGAAGCGCAACGAGGACTTCCGACACGAGTGCCTCTGATTCGATAGGACCCTTGAGCAACTCCTGCAAATCTCGATCCTCGGGATCATTCGATGCCAACACTCGAAGCGTTACCAGGGTCGCAATTCCCTCACGCAAGTCGGTTCCGGGAGTTTTTCCCGAATCTTTGGAGTCACTAGAAATATCGATTATGTCGTCCGCCAATTGAAAGGCAATTCCGATCCTCTCGCCGAACAGAGTCACTGTCTCGATGATCTCAGTGCTGGCGCCTGAAAACAGTGCGCCATACCTTGCACTCGTCGCAATGAGAGAGCCCGTCTTGTCTGCAACCACCTGCAGATAATGTTCCAGCGGATCCTGATCCGCATCTGGGCCTTGCGTCTCCATAATTTGGCCGATCACAAGTCTTTCAAATGTCTGCGCCTGCAATCGGACGGCCTCGGGTCCCAGAATGGCCAGTAAGGCTGAACACTTAGCAAATAAATAGTCACCTGTCAGAATCGCAACGGTATTCCCCCAGCGAGAATTCGCGCTCTCGACGCCCCGGCGCAGCAAGGCATCGTCCATAACGTCGTCGTGATACAAGGTCGCAAGGTGAGTCAATTCCGCGGCCACTGCGGCCTGTACAACTTCATAACGGGTAGGGTCCCCGTATTGCGCGGCTATAAGCGTCAGAAGAGGTCGCAATCTCTTGCCACCGGCAGTTACTAGGTGACTAGACGTCCCCTCGACGAGTGGGTACTTGCCCTTGATATGACTGCGCAGGAGATCCTCGACCTTGTCCAAACCCGCAATGAGGTCCTTCTCAAGGGCGGGCGAGAGATCAGGTATTTCAAAGGCGGTCATCAGCGGATAAATGTAGCCGTTGAAGCAATGAAGTTGAGCAGCGGGGTTGGAAATATGCCAAGAAAGATGGTGATTGCGAAGGAGATTATGACAGTTACCCGTGTCAGAATCGAAGGAATAACTACGCCAGTCCCATCCTCTATGGGGTCATTGAAGAACATAAGGACGATAACTCGAATATAAAAGTATGCCGCGATCGCACTCGAAAGTACGCCAACAACGACAACGGCTTTGTTCCCGCTTTCATAGGCGGCTGAGAAGATTGAGAATTTTCCAATGAAGCCGCTTGTCAGAGGAATTCCGGCAAATGCTAAGAGCAAAGTTGCAAAGGCTGTCGCGATAAATGGCGAGCGTTTGCCCAGACCAGCCCATCGATTCATGTCGGTGACTTCTCCGGAAGAATCACGGACCAAGGTGACGATCGCGAATGCTCCTATCGTCGCAATGCCATAAGCGAAAAGATAGAAGATTGTCGCATCGAGTCCGGATTTGTTGAGGGCAAGAACACCCGTAATCAAAAAACCAGCGTGAGCAATGGATGAGTAGGCCAGCATTCGTTTGATGTCGCGTTGAGCTATCGCAACGACTGCTCCGAAAAGCATCGTTATGATCGCGATGACTGTGAGAAGCGGGCGCCACTCCCAGTATGCATTTGCAAACCCGGTGTAGAAGATTCGCAGCATCGCACCGAAGGCGGCTACCTTCGTAGCGGCAGCCATAAATGCAGTGACTGGCGTCGGTGCTCCTTGGTACACATCTGGTGTCCAGGCGTGGAATGGAACCGCACTGACTTTAAAGAGCAGACCGACCGAGAGGAAGGCCAGACCGATAAGAAGGAAGATTTGGTTGCCAGGGCTTGCCTCCACTGCGGTATGAATCCCCGCCAATGAGAGAGTGCCTGAATATCCGTAGAGGAAGGCTGAACCAAAGAGGAAGAACGCAGATGAAAATGCACCCAACAGGAAGTACTTAAGCGCCGCCTCTTGGGAAAGCAGGCGTCGACGACGAGATAGCCCCGCCATCAAATATAGAGGCAGGGAGAGCACTTCTAAGGCAACAAAAAGTGTGATCAGATCAGTCGCAATGGGGAAAAGAAGCATGCCTGCTACTGCAAAAAGGGTTAGCGGGTATACCTCGGTGAGCTTTTCACCACTTCGCTGAGCCTCGCGCTCCTCGGGTGAACCGGGAAGTGCCGCGGCAAGGGTCGTGAAATGTTCTTGATCTGCAATGAGAAATACCCCAAGAATGGCGATAATGAGAACGGTTCCTTGCAGCAAAATCGCAGGTCCATCCACGGCCACCGAACCCATGGCGGCAGTCAGCGATGAAGCATGGCGAATGCGCCACACCTGAGCTAACGCAAGAACCAAAGTTCCAAGGGCGATGCTCAATTGCACGGTGGGTCGGATGGCACGAGAGAGGAATGCTTCGGCGATAACACCTAGCACCGCCCCGCCAAGAACAATCAGAATGGGCGCCAGTAGAGAGTAGGAAAGAG
>JANMBV010000066.1:0-5642 GCA_031360585.1 Actinomycetes bacterium
TGACACGCCTGCCCACGCAGCGTGCCAGTCAGGTCGCGGAGTTGCTGCCGCGTCTCTGGCAGCCGTCCCTCAAAATCCACAATTGATCGCCAATCATGACCGCCATGTGGTCGTCAACATGGGTTCACCGCTCGCTTACCGATGGACTTCCGGATTTGACTGTCGGCTAAGTAAGGAGATTTTTTCTTCAAAAAGCCAACGATCTGGTCGTCTGTCCAATTCACCAGATCGGACGCCAGTCCGATGAGAGCTTTGTTCGCATCGCGCGCGCGTTCCACCTTGCGCTCTGCAGCCCGAGTCTCTAAAGTCCTGATGTCATCAAGCTTGCAAGTGTCAATCACCGCGCTTCCACTGGGTGATCCGTTTACCACTTGATAGACAAAACCCCTCTTAACCTGGATGTGGTCCGAATAGGGATCATGGTACGGATGAATCCAGCACAAGCTGCCCGGCGTCGTCGGATACACCGTTGGTGCGGGTACGGTGCGGTCCGTCCGACAGTCGTAAGTCCCTTTCTTGTTGTTGCACCGTTTGCAGGCCAATACGAGGTTGAGATACCCAAACCTAAAAGCGGCGTAGCCTCCGGTGCATTTCCGATCAATGATTGCATTTGAGGTCCAGCGGGGTGCTTTTCCAAGTGAGTTCTTTGGGAGGATGTGGTCAATCTCCAGATGACCAGGCTCATCCTTGATGTCACGTCGGCAGTACGCGCATTTCAACGACTGAAACTTAAGCAGTTCCTTCCTCAACATTGTTTTAGCGCCTGCGTGCGACGCATCTGTCCAGTCAAGCCCAGACGCCTGGCATGCCGCCAAGGCTTGAACCAGCGTTTGCGAAAGCGCCGCAACATCGAGCTTTTCCCAGTGGATATCAAAGGCGTTGAGATGGATCGCTGTGAGTGGAATTGACAACGTGATCACTCCGCATTTTGGGTGTTAGGCAAAGCCATCTCGACAATCGCCTCGAGTGCGGGCAATAGCGGGTCGGTGGTCGGCAATCCGGCCGCGAGACGTGAAAGGGTGTGACCTAGAGGTTGTAATTGCGACAAATCGCTGTTGGGGTTCTTCAAGAGTGCGAGTGCCTGGTTAGCGGCACGAACCAACTCTGGCGCTCTCGCTGTCTCCATATCGAAGCGCTCCCGAAGTACATCGCCCGGAAGCCATCCAAAGACAGGCGGTTCAAATGAAACTTCGACCGCCTTCTTGCCTGCGAGATGGCGAAGCCTTAATAGATTTCCTTCGTCAGACGGGACCCCAGCCGCAATTAGCGGGGAGTGAGTGGCCAACACGACATGGCAACCTTTGACCGCTGACATAGTTAGCTTGAGTAAATCTATGTACTCACGCTGCCACTCGGGGTGCAGGCTGTTCTCGGGTTCATCCACAAGCACAAGCGACCTGTCCTCGACATTGACGGCAAGATTAAGCAGACAGTTGATCAGCTGCCATTGCCCTGAGCTAAGGTCGTTACTCGCTATCCAATCTCGGTTGGACGGCGTTTCCTTGGAGATCTCATCAGCGCTCAGCCGACTCATCGAAAGATCATCAGCAACCAAAAATCCCGCTGCGAGTAATTGCGCGATTTCCTGCAGCGGCGGCTGCTCGTTGCCACCCCAAATCGCAGGTTTATGGAGATCGATGAGTATTTGATGGGGTCGATCGAGAAGACTGGACATTTCTGCGTTCTCACGACCCTCTGTCATCAGAGCCGAGACGAAGCCCCGCAGGGACGAGCCATAGCTATCCTTTCCCATGGCCAATTTGTCGTTCAGATCGCTGGCCATCCTTCGAAGCGTGGCAGCTCGCGCTTGGCTGTCTTTTTGACTTAGCTCTCGATGGGGTTTCATTGAAAGGCGTATTCGGCCGGAATATCCCAAATGTGTCAGCACTGCCAACACTTGCTCTGACCGTTGCGCAGTACGCGATGCATCGCGTAGCAGCGAGTACATCACTGTCGTGATCATCTTCAGCCTAGTCGCCACGTTGCCAGCGTATCTTGGGCCAAAGTACGAATAAGCTTCTACGTCGAACGTTGTAGGATTCCGATTGATGGGAATGCCCGAGACCACGGGGAAGCGATCGCTCGGAGTGCCCGAAAGCGCAAAAACCTTCAACGGTTGACCACCAACAAAAGAAATTTGAGTCTTAGCTGTCTCGTGGCCGCCTGCCTTGAAGGTGGGCCGGTCTAGTGCAGCGCCCGCCAACAGGCGAAGTAAAAGACTCTTGCGAGTACCGTTCTCGCCAGTAACGACGGTCATCCAGTTCGTCTGCGAGTCGGAGTTGTCGGGGACAAACTGAATCTTGCTGGGCATTCCGTCGGCACTTATTGCAACTGTAGATATCCGCACCTATATCCCTTTTATTGAGGTTCTCTTTGTTAGTCAAATGGTAACAGTCAGGAAATGCGGTATCAGTGGCATTGTGCGAAGAGGAGAAAAGTGGGTCGGAGTCATCAATGGGTCCGTTATGTGTTCGCCAACGCCCGGCGATGTTTACTGAAAGCCGAGCACAGTGCAGCGGTCGTTGGCCTGTGTCGAGCCGCCACGCCTAGGCGATGCGGTGCCGACGATCAGATAGCAAGCTGACCATCGCCAATTACCGAATCTGGCCGGTATTTCAGCCTGAAAAATCGGATGGCCCCTTCCGCTGCAGAACTGACGTTCGCGGCGCGAACTCGAAAGGCCGCGTCGGGCACGATGCTGACCATGATGAACGACCGCTAACGGGTCGGCGAATCTTTGGAATTGGGCTTCCAGAAAGCGTCTATTGGCGATCGGCAGCTTCCGCTGCACAACGGAAGTCCGTTTCAGACCTGGTTGCCGACATAGCGCGATTTGAAATGCTCGCTCCATACCCGACATTCACATGAGCAGCTTGACCGTCAGCAATGGGGCTTCGATTTCGATGATCGCTGCACCCTCAAACGACCAAAAGGCGACGGTCAAGTATTTCCCCGATTGCAGTCACTCGATCATGTCGTTGGTCGACTGAGATCAGGTTGGGCCATCTGCGCGACGCATTCTGAGCGCGGACTTACCAAACCTGGCTCAATAATGCGCAAAGCAGTGCAGTGCAGTGCAGTCAGCAGCCTTGCCAACCCAACCCTAAATCGGGATACTTGAATTGAGTTGGTTGAATTTCCTATTCGTCATGATTTAGCTGAGGAAGGGGACGGGGACGGGGGACGGGGTCGTGGGTGCCCTATCTGTCGTCAATTTGGAAGTTGCGGAGGGAGCTACGCATGATAAGAACTTGTGCGATTCTCATGTTTTTTTGGTTTATGGCAGCTGCGCTTTCGCCAAGCTCGGCGCAATCAGCCGGTACTCTCAGCGGAGCGCGGCTATCGATATTCGGACTTGGGCCAATTCGAATAGGGATGAGCGTCGCCGACGTCGAGCGTGCATCCGGCCTCGCCTTTCGCGGCATTGTCGAGCAGAGCGGGCAGAGTTGCTATTACGTCGATTACCAACTGCCGTCGGGCGAAATCTCGTTGTTGATCAAGAGCGGGCGTGTGGCGGGCGTGTCGATCAACGGGAGCACATACTCGACCATGAGCGGCATCCGTGGGGGAGATTCTGAGTCCAAGGTTCGGGCAGCCTACCGTGCCGGGCTGAGTGAGTTCAGATCGACAAGCACCGATCCGTCTGATGCGCTTATCTTCACTCCGAAGGACCCGAGTGAAGGTCAGTACCGGATGGTATTTACGCTCATGGCCGACCCGCTCGGGGGAGCCCCATCCGTTGTGGCCGGTATCCACGCCGCAAAGTTACCCGACGGACGGCACCTCCTAACGGGAGCTGCGGGCGACGGTTGCTGGGATCACGTCAGTGCCGCCTGGCAACTCAGTCCGACCAAAAGTATCCAGCTTCGGGATGCAAGCATGCCTGGTGAAGAATTCGCGTTGAGCCCTAATCTGAAATATGGTGTATCGACACTCTACGACCCTAAGCGGCCGAGCGATCCATCTGTGAGGGGGAAAATTAGGGCTTGGGATGCGGTTACAGGAGCGCGGATCGCCGAGTGGCCCGCACACAGTGCGACAATTCAATCGCTGGCACTTTCGCCACGCGGCGATTTGTTAGCGTCGTCCGCCTCGGATCGAAGCGTTACCGTGTGGCGACTACCGGAGGGGCGGCAAATTGCCTCCTGGGTGGACCCCACCGAATCGATCCAATCCCTGTCGTTCGACGGGGCGGGCACCATTTTGGTCGGAAGTGGAAACAAAGTTGTGCGAGTCTGGACTGCGGCAACGGGTTCGCTTCGATCGTCGATCGCCAAGAGTGACGGACCGACTGTCGTCAGCCCAGACGGCAGTCTGATCGCAAGCCAGTCAGCCGTTTTTGAAGTGCGCTCAGGACGAGTCGTCCGCCCCATCCAAGTCGACGGAGCTTCATACTGCATGGCTTTCTCCCCAGATGGTCGGTATTTCGCTTTGTGCCAGTGGGACCGTATCGATTTTTGGGATGTCAGCAGTTGGCGCATTGTCTGGAAGTTTCAACGCCAGAGCCGGCACGTTCCATTTAATTCACTCGCTTTTCATCCGAACGGCCAACAACTTGCAACTACGCTGGGTGATTCCATTTGGCTACTGGACCTCAGAACCGGCGAGCCAATTGCAATCGTCCCAGGATCTCGGAAAGCGACAACCTTCACGGCACTCGGTTTCACTTCCGGTGACAACGCACTTGTTGCAGCCGATGGTACCCAGTTGAACCGATGGTCCACTGGCAACGCCATCGTAGCCGCCCCGGGCACAAACGCCATGAACGGGGGAAGACTAGAAGCGAATATCGTAGCTGCCGCACTCGGTCGGAGCGCTACGAACGGAGGCACACTTGAACTGACGGTACCGGTACATATTGGAATAGAGGTGACTTTCTCCGTCACTCCGCCTTTGCCGGCGAACCACACATTTAGCTGGGTCATCGACGGAAAGCCCACGGGCGACGGAGCCCGAATAATACGGTGGCTGCCACCCGGTCAACATACCGTGGAGTTACAGGCATGGGAGGCAGGCAGCTACGCGAACAGCACTCCAGCAACAATTACAGCCGCGACAGCACCCAGTCGAACCGCGCGCATGCGCGTAAATGTCAATGAAAATCCAGAATGGGGCTGTTTTGGGCGCCTGGGCTCAGGCTGCAATGACGGCCCAACAACAAACTTCGCGTTTACAACAGGGGTGACCGTATCTATCGCGTGTCGGGGCAAGCTAGATCAGGTCTGTGTTTCAACTTCAATGTCGGTCGGCGCTATCAAACACGATAAGTGCTGCGAGGAACAGAAGGAACAGGGGAAACCGCCGGGATTCTGGTGTGACAACAGATCCGACAAAGAAGACCAGACAGTCTGCACAGCTGAATGGGCGCAGGCAAAATTAGACAGCCAGTTGGCCCTCATGGTCAGGCCCTCTGCCGCCATTCCCCGCTTCATTCACACTTGGGTTTACCCGCCAGATGGCAACGATACACCGTCCCAGGGCAACAAAGGTTGGTGGCAAGCCCTAGCGGGTTCCGGCGTGATCATGGGTTACTCTGACTCACAACCTGACAAACGGGAACAAAGCGTTTGCAAGTCTGGCAGGGCAAGCAGACAAAGAATCAGTGAAATGAAAAATGTCGACTTGGCTGTTGGGCCGATATT
>JANMBV010000105.1:0-1966 GCA_031360585.1 Actinomycetes bacterium
CTGGTGGCGCGCGCCATCGCCGGAGCGCGTTATCTGCCATTTGCCCCCGCGCGAATGGCGTTCGATCAGCCAAAAGGCGAAGATTTCTTCGCCGTGAATCTGGCCGCGTTAGTCGGCAGCCTGGCAGTCCGCCACGGCAGATGCTCGGACTTTACAGTTCCGTCAGGTCGATTACCCGTGCCTCGCGTCTCTCCGGGGTGAGATCGAGGATCGCCACGGTGCCGAGCCTCACTTGCTGCCCAATCAGACTCGGGCTTCCCGGGTTCAGGAAGAGGATGCCATCATGCGTTTCGACCATAGCTTCGTGCGTATAGCCGAAGACAACGATATCGACCGGCTGGCCGAAGATGGCCTCAAGGGCGCCTCGCAGGGACTCCCCACGAGGGAACGACCTCGCAATCTCCCCCGGGAGAACATCGTCCCCCAGGCTCCTGAGAATCAACTCGTGGGCCATGCCGATTGTATGGCCCTCAAGTTCCAGCACCTGCACGCGGCCGTTCCGCGTGGGGGTCTCGCCGGTGCCCTCCAGCCACGATTCGGTGGACGTCACCGGCGCTATCCGCCCCAACCACTCCAGGCAGGAGGGCACGTAGGCATGTCCTGCGTGGAGGATAAGGTCGACACCCTGAAAGGCCTGGGCCACTTGAATGGGTGGCTCCGGGCCCGACGATGGGATGTGTGTATCCGAGATCAGTCCAATTTTCACGACGCGTACAGCGCAAGGCTTGAATTACTGCGGTGCATCGGCTTCAAGCCATGAGAGCCATGGCTCTGCAACACCCTCGTGGTCCCACAAAAATTCGAATCCCGCCTTCTCCGCCAGCTGTTGGTCAAGGTCTCTGTCGCCGATGTGCAGATATTTGACTGCATCAAAGCGTGACCGAATGTCGGGCAACATGTGCTTTGCCGCAACAAAGTCCACTCTGATGTCGCGCGCTTCCCAAAGCGCTTTCTGGGCGGAGGGGAACCGATCGGAGCAGCTACCGATGAGGAATCCCAGATCCTGGGCTCGTCTCACCATCTCCATGGTGATCCCGCCGGGAGGATCACCAAACTCAAGCGTGCCGTCTATATCGAAGCTTATTAGAAATGCCAACTCTCTCCTCCTCTTCCTGGGACCGCGCCCTTGACGTCTACAGCGGTCTCCTCGCCATGCTGACAAGGAGACCGCCCAGTGCCTGTTGACCTTCTCAGGCTACGAACCTAATCGGGCGACGCGCCCCAGATCAGCGCGTCGCAGAAGTTGGGCATGTGCGCACCCGAAACGCCGTACTCGGCCGGCCTCGTGATCTGTGAGGGGGAGCGCCCCTGTATCTGGAGGATGCAGTCTCGGTGCAGCCACCAGCGGGTTCGGCCATTGCCGCTGTTGCCGCCGCTGGGGGAGACGGGATTCGGTCCCTCGATGCTGATATCCGTCTGGTAGAGGTCTAATGCGTAGCCCCGCTTTTCTCCTCGGGAGGCAAAGCGCAGGCCCTCTACGTGGAACTGGTGAAAGAGGGTGAACCCATCGTACATATTTTCGAAGGAAAGATCTTCCGGGCCGATACCCGCGCCTTCATAGAGCATCCGTCCCATCTTGTCGCTGGCCCCTTCCCACTCAGCAAGGGTCGGAATGGCACCCTGCAACTCGGGCCTCGTTTGCGCGTGATTGAGGATGTAGACGGGCTTCTGCTTATGATGTTTGGCCAGCTCGGGGGTCGTAAAGATGACGGCCAACGCCGCCTGGATCGGTAGGTCGTTGTCGTAGATATTCGCGGGCTTGGCAATCCAGCGGCCGGAGAGGTAGTCGTCCACGGTGATCATCTCCGGCCGGTGCTGGGTGAAGAAGCCGTCCGGATTCATCAGCCCGTTCCTTCGCTC
Source organism: Actinomycetes bacterium (assembly GCA_031360585.1). Classification (GTDB taxonomy): domain Bacteria; phylum Actinomycetota; class Actinomycetes; order Nanopelagicales; family Nanopelagicaceae; genus QYPT01. The sequence goes on from JANMBV010000105.1 coordinate 1,861, forward strand.
TTCCACCACGAAAGCGGCCATCATGTCGTGGTTCTTGCCGTACTTGTTGCAGTACTCCTCAAAAATGATCGCCGTGGTGGCACACGCCGGCATGCCCCAGATCCCG
>JANMBV010000111.1:0-9689 GCA_031360585.1 Actinomycetes bacterium
GTCAGTGGCGTTCACTATCCAAATGAGATTGGTCGCGAACTCCACGCCGTGTACCCATTGCTATCAATGACAAAAAACCAGCGAATCCGCCTTGAAGTTTCGATTCCAGAGTCGGATCCACATCTTCTATCCCTTGTTGAAGTATGGGCAGGAAACAACTGGAATGAGCGCGAGGCATTCGACATGTTCGGGATTATTTTTGACGGCCACCCAGGACTTACCCGCATTTTGATGCCAGATGACTGGCGGGGACATCCGCAGAGAAAAGATTATCCACTCGGTGGAATTCCAGTTGAGTACAAGGGCGCAACAGTGCCGCCTCCGAACGAACGCAGGTCCTACCGATGAGTCGGACTTCTGATCAAATGAGCGATCCATATGCTTCCTCTCGCGAAACGACCGAAGGAAAAGTCTTCTCGGTCACCGGCGGTGATTGGGATTCATTAGTAACTGAGATCGGCGCAACAAAGGAAGAACGTGTTGTCGTCAACATGGGGCCACAGCATCCATCAACGCACGGCGTCCTTCGATTGGTACTAGAACTCGAAGGCGAGACCGTCACGGAGTTGCGCGCTGGAATCGGATACCTCCACACCGGCATCGAGAAGAACGCTGAATATCGAAGTTGGACGCAGGGTGTCACTTTCGTAACCCGCATGGACTACCTAGCTCCCCTCTTTAACGAGACGGTCTACTGCCTTGGGGTAGAAAAGCTTCTTGGTATCACCAACGATGTTCCCGAAAAAGCTACTGTCATCCGCGTCATGATGATGGAGTTCAACCGAATCGCATCTCACATGGTTGCCCTCGGAACCGGTGCGCTTGAACTTGGTGCTCTTTCACCGATGATCTTCTGCTTCCGTGAACGCGAGAAGTGCCTAGATATCTTTGAAATGGTGGCAGGACTGCGCATGAATATGGCCTATGTGCGCCCTGGCGGAGTCGCTCAAGACCTCCCGCCGAATGCTATTTCGAAGATCCGCGAAACTGTCAAAGAATTGCGCCGCGATTTCAAGGACAACGACAGCATCCTCATCGGTAATTCAATTTGGATGGGCCGCACTGCAGGTGTTGGTTATTTGGACCTTGCAGGATGCACAACTCTTGGAATTACAGGTCCGGTGCTTCGATCCACAGGTATGCCTTGGGATCTTCGCAAGGTGCAGCCATATTGCGGTTATGAGAATTATGAATTCGATGTGGTCACTGCCGATACGTGCGACGTGTACGGCCGCTTCCTCATTCGCATGAACGAGTTGGAGCAGTCGCTTCGCATCATCGAACAGTGTGCTGACAAATTAGAAAAACTTGAGGGCGCACCGGTCATGGTTGCCGATAAGAAGATCGCGTGGCCATCACAACTATCTCTCGGCGGAGATGGGCTTGGAAACTCACTTGATCATATTCGCGACATCATGGGTTCATCCATGGAATCACTTATCCACCACTTCAAATTGGTGACTGAAGGTTTCCGAGTTCCCGCCGGTCAGGTCTACACCGCAATTGAGTCTCCACGTGGCGAGCTCGGAGTTCATCTTGTATCCGATGGCGGAACCCGTCCTTATCGCCTCCACTTTCGCGATCCGTCCTTTAATAACTTGCAGTCAACTTCGGCAATGTGCGAAGGCAGTTTGATCGCCGACGTTGTCGCAGCAGTTGCCTCTATCGATCCTGTGATGGGTGGTGTTGATCGCTAATGGCGTTTACTGATCAAGATGTTGAGGTGATGGATTCCATCATCAGGCGCTACCCCCGTTCTCGCTCGGCGATCATGCCCCTCCTACATTACGTGCAATCTCGCGAGGGCTATGTCACTAATGCGGGCATCGAACTCATCGCCAAGAAACTTGAACTCGCCACGGCGGAAGTTTTTGCCGTCTCATCCTTTTATACCCAGTACAAGCGCAAATCAGTGGGCGATTACCATGTCGGAGTCTGCACCAACACCCTCTGTGCCGTGATGGGTGGGGATGCAATATTCGCGGGGTTAAAAGAGCATCTCGGAGTGGAAAATGACGGCGTCACTGCCGATGGGAAAGTCTCACTCGAACACATAGAGTGCAACGCGGCTTGCGACTACGCGCCCGTCGTTATGGCCAACTGGGAGTTCTACGACAACCAAACCGTCGCGTCGGCAAAAGATCTAGTTGATGCAATGCGCGCCGGCGATCCACCTGCTCCAACTCGCGGGCCAAATACTCTACCCACCTGGAAAGAGAATTCGGCAGTCCTTGCCGGCCTCAATGATGGTCGGGCAAACGAGGGCGTTCAAGCGGGGGAGCCAACACTCCTTGGATTGAAACTTTCCAAAGAAGGCAAGGGCGTAAAGGCATGACAACACTGACTCCCGTTCTCTCGGCGCATTGGGATGAGAAGGATTCGTTCACGATGGTCGGCTACAAGCGCCATGATGGGTATCAGGCTGCTGAGAAGGCTCTCAAGATGGAGCCAGATGCGGTCATCCAAATTGTGAAAGATTCCGGGTTGCGCGGTCGAGGTGGAGCGGGATTCCCAACAGGAATGAAGTGGGGATTTATTCCACAAGGCGATAGCAAGGATCACTACCTCGTTGTTAACGCCGATGAATCCGAACCCGGTACTTGCAAAGATATGCCGCTTCTTCTTGCCAACCCACACGTCTTGATCGAGGGCATGATCATTGCCTCCTATGCCATTCGCGCGAAGTACGCATTTGTCTATATTCGCGGGGAAGTCACGCACGTGGTGCGCCGAGTGCAGCAGGCAATTGAAGATGCCTATGCGGCCGGATATCTAGGAAAGGGTATTTTTGGCAGTGGAGTCGATCTTGAATTAGTTCTGCACGTCGGAGCTGGTGCCTACATCTGCGGCGAAGAAACCGCGCTGCTTGATTCACTAGAGGGTTTCCGCGGACAACCGCGTTTGCGTCCACCATTTCCGGCAATCGCGGGTCTCTACGCGCGTCCCACAGTTGTAAATAACGTGGAGTCGATTTCCTCGGTTCCCTCGATAATCAACAATGGCGCCGAGTGGTTCTCGGCGATGGGCACCGAAAAGAGCAAGGGAATGACTATCTATTCCCTATCTGGCCATGTCACCAACCCGGGGCAGATCGAAGCTCCATTGGGAATTACTTTGCGGGAGTTGCTTGAACTGGCTGGTGGCGTTCGAAAGGGCCATGAGTTGAAGTTCTGGACCCCCGGTGGTTCCTCGACCCCGATCTTCACGGCAGCCCAACTCGATACACCTTTGGATTACGAAGGCGTGGCCGCAGCAGGTTCGATGCTTGGCACCAAGGCCCTGCAAATTTTTGATGAGACCACGTGCGTTGTCCGCGCAGTATTGCGTTGGTCTGAGTTCTACAAGCATGAATCGTGCGGCAAATGCACGCCATGTCGCGAAGGAACATATTGGTTAGTACAGATCCTGCGAGATCTCGAGAACGGTAAGGGAAGCGAAGCCGACTTGGACAAACTATTGGATCTATGCGACAACATATTGGGCCGTGCCTTCTGCGCATTAGGGGACGGCGCAACTAGCCCGATTACCTCTTCCATCAAACATTTCCGCAACGAGTACATCGCGCATTTCACGCACGGCGGATGCCCTTTCGATCCTCATGCCTCCACACTCTTTGCAAGTGCAGAGGCCGGTGCTCAATTGTGACTACCCAAGAGCAGACTGCCCCAGTTGTCGAGATGATCACCCTCGTTATTGACGGATTCGAAGTTAGCGTCCCTAAGGGCACCCTTGTTATTCGTGCAGCAGAGAAGTTGGGAATTCAGATTCCACGCTTCTGCGATCACCCTTTGCTGGATCCGGTTGGAGCATGTCGCCAATGTTTGGTGGATGTTGAAATCAATGGTCGCGCATTTCCCAAACCCCAAGCTTCCTGCACGATTCCGGTTGAGCCCGGGATGATTGTTAAGACTCAATTGACTTCACCTGTTGCCGATAAGGCGCAAAAAGGCAACATGGAGTTTCTACTTATCAACCACCCGTTGGACTGTCCGGTCTGCGATAAAGGCGGGGAATGTCCTCTTCAGAATCAAGCGATGAGCAATGGTAGAAGTGAGACGCGCTTTGAAGGCGTAAAACGCACATTTGAAAAGCCGATCAACATCTCCTCGCAGGTACTTCTCGATCGCGAGCGATGCATTCTCTGCGCTCGCTGTACTCGCTTCTCAGACCAGATTGCTGCCGATCCGTTCATTACTTTGAATGAGCGCGGCGCCCTGCAGCAGGTCGGTATCTACGAGAACCAACCATTTGAATCATATTTCTCGGGAAACACGGTGCAGATTTGTCCAGTTGGCGCTCTCACGGGGGCTTCCTACCGATTCCGCGCCCGTCCCTTTGATCTAGTCTCGACACCCTCTGCCTGCGAACACTGCGCCTCGGGTTGTTCTCTTCGAACTGATGTTCGTCGAGGCAAGACTCTGAGACGACTTGCCGGGGATGATCCGGACGTTAACGAGGAGTGGAACTGCGACAAGGGTCGCTGGGCCTTTAAATATGTGACCGCGGCGGATCGGCTGACTCAGCCCATGGTCCGCGATGCCTCGGGTGAGTTGCAGATTGCCTCTTGGCCTGAAGCCATTGCTGCGGCTGCCAACGGACTTCGTGGTAAACGTGCCGGTGTTCTCGTCGGAGGTCGCGCAACTGTTGAGGACGCGTATGGCTACAGCAAATTTGCTCGCGTTGCGCTTGGCACCAACGACATCGATTTCCGTGCACGCCTCACCAGTAATGAAGAACGTGAGTTCCTGGCTGCCAAAGTTGTGGGCTCCAAAGTATCGAACGCAGATATAGACCGCTCCGATTCCATTTTACTCGTCGGCTTTGAAACCGAAGAAGAATCTCCCATTGTTTTCTTGCGCGTGCACAAGCAGGTCCGAAAGCGCGGACTGAAAGTCACCGCTATCGCAAGCAAACTTTCAACTGGCAATGAGAAGCTCAAAGCCATTTTCGTCTCCGTTGCCCCCGGTGCTGAAGCGGAAGCAATCACCAAACAGGAACTCACCTCGAACTCGGTGATTCTTGTTGGGGAGAGAGCTAGCGAGAGTGCAGGAACACTCTCTGCTGTCGTCGCACTGGCAGATCGCACGGGTGCCAAGGTTGCCTGGATTCCTAGGCGTGCTGGCGAACGTGGAGCCCTCGAGGCCGGAGCTATTGGCAACCTCTTGCCTGGCGGTCGCCCAGTCATCGATACGGCAGCTCGCGCCGATGTTGCAACGGTATGGGGCGTGGAGAGAGTTCCAAGTGAAATTGGCTTAACCAGCGATGAGATATTTGCCGCTGTTAACAGCGATCAGATTCACGCTCTCGTGGTCGGTGGCATCGACCCTCATGATGCAGGAAACATTCATGCGGCCCTTTTCGCCCTGAAAGGCGCTTTCGTTGTGAGCCTTGAGATTCGCCCCAGTGAGGTCACCAAGATTGCCGATGTTGTTCTTCCCGTTGCGGCCGTTCCTGAAAAATCCGGATCGTTCATGAATTGGGAAGGTAGCGCTCGCTCATTTGAGGTTTCTGTTCCTGATTCTTTGAACCGATCCGACGTGCGGATTTTGTCGATGATTTCAGATGAACTTGGCCGCCCCATTGCTCTGCCAACTGTGAAGTCAGCTGCGAAAGAGTTCGCCTCCTTTGGGCAATGGGATGGGGCTAAATCTAATTTTGTTGCTGTCTCTGCCACCAAATCCACAAAGATTGGTTCGAATCAAGCCCTTCTTACATCGTGGCGACGATTGCTCGACGAGAGTTCACTGCAAGAGGGAGAGGACAATCTGGCGGGAACTGCTCGCAAGAGTGTGGTTGTCATTTCGCCAAAGCGTGCTTCTTCCCTTGGAGTGGTTGACGGAGACGCAGTTCGTGTTTCCAACGATCACGGGGCAGTGGTGCTGCCAGTTCTGGTGGAAGCAATTCATGATGATGCAGTTTGGTTGCCGCGCAATTCGCGTGGCTCACATCTTCTTGCCACTCTTGGGGTTGCAAGTGGATCACTCGTAACGGTGGTGAAGGACTAATGACAACTGCGGAGATACTCAGTTTTGACCCAGGTTGGTTGATTGTTGTTAAGGGACTGCTCGTATTTATAATCTGCGTTGTTGCCACCCTTGTGGCCATTTGGGCAGAGCGTCGAATAGTTGCCCGGATGCAGATGCGTATTGGGCCAAACCGTGTAGGTCCCTTTGGCTTGCTTCAGAGTCTTTCTGACGGTGTGAAGTTGGCACTGAAGGAAGATCTCATTCCTGCCGCGGCCGACAAGATCGTCTTTCTTATCGCGCCGATTATCAGTGCGACCACATGTTTCATGGCATTTGCAGTCATTCCGATGAGTGGGCCAGTCACTTTATTTGGGCATAAGACCGCGATGCAGTTGACCGATATTCCAGTGGGAGTTCTTTACGTACTCGCCATCGCCTCAGTGGGCGTTTACGGCATCATCCTTGCAGGATGGTCATCTGGTTCGACCTACCCACTGCTTGGCGGATTGCGCTCCAGCGCTCAGGTGATTTCCTACGAAGTTGCCATGGGGCTCTCACTCGTGGCGGTCTTTATCTACTCAGGATCGATGTCCACTTCTGAAATTGTCGCCGCTCAACAGAAGTGGTGGTATTCCGTTGTACTTTTCCCATCCTTTGTTATCTATGCAATCTCGATGGTCGGAGAAACCAACAGAGCACCGTTTGACTTGGCCGAGGCCGAAGGTGAGCTAGTTGGCGGTTTTCACACCGAGTACTCCTCGCTGAAGTTCGCCCTCTTTTTCCTTGCCGAATACGTCAACATCGTGGCTGTATCGGCGTTGGCCACGACTCTCTTCCTTGGCGGCTACCACGCTCTTCCCGGCCTGACATTTACTGAAACCTGGCTGGGCGGATGGTTCACTATCGTCTGGTTCCTTGCCAAGGTCTCGGCCTTCTTCTTCGTATTTGTCTGGTTGCGCGGCACTTTGCCACGTCTTCGTTATGACCAGTTCATGAAATTCGGCTGGAAGGTCCTTATCCCGGCCAGCTTGTTCTGGATCATGATCGTCGCAACGATGCGAGTTATGTCGCTGCGCGGTACTTCACGAGCCGGCGTTCTGGGCTTTGCCGTTGGAGTCGTATTGATCGTTCTCGTGGGCAGCTTCCTATACGACGCTTCAAAGAGGGGAACCGAATCGGAGTCGGAAATCGAAATTCCCGAACCATCTTTCCCCGTCCCCGCCATTCCAGTACAAGATGGGTCAGTTTCACAATCGGAGGTCACGCGTGGCTGAAAACCATGAGGTAGAGCGAACTTACCGGGACCTCGGACTCGAGGCCGTCTCCTCTGAGCCTGTTTCAACAGAAGGCACACGCAGTTTTGCAAAGCAGATGTTGGGTTTCTGGGTCACCTTCAAGACAATGTTCAAGAAGGTCAACACCGTTGAGTATCCAGATGTAAAAGAACCGACCGCACCGCGTTTTCACGGTCGCCATCAACTCAATCGCCATCCTGACGGGTTGGAAAAATGCATCGGCTGCGAACTCTGCGCATGGGCCTGTCCGGCCGATGCAATCTATGTGGAAGGCGACTCAAATACAGAGGAGCACCGGATGTCTCCGGGTGAGCGGTACGGAAAGGTCTATCAGATCAACTATCTGCGCTGTATTTTCTGCGGATTGTGCATCGAAGCCTGCCCAACCAGAGCCCTCACGATGACCAACGAATACGAACTTGCCGATGATTCGCGAAGCAAGTTGATTTACGAGAAGGCGGACCTTCTCGCGCCGTTACGCGAAGGCATGCTGATGCCTCCTCACCCTATGTATCCGGATATGACGGATGAAAATTATTACAAAGGCAATGTTCTCGGATTCCATCCTTCGCAGGAGGTGCAACAGTGATAAATCTTGCACTTGAAGTTGGCAGGACCGCCGCACCGGAGGCGACGATGTTCTGGATCCTGGCACCATTGGCAATAATGGCCGCATTGGGCATGATCCTTGCAAAGAAAGCAGTTCATTCGGCGATCTTGATGGCGTGGGTGATGATCACTCTGGCTATTTTCTACATTGCACAGGGCGCGCTCTTCCTCGGAATTGTTCAGGTGGTTGTTTACACAGGCGCTGTCATGATGCTCTTCCTATTCATTCTCATGCTGGTCGGAGTCGATTCAGCAGATTCATTGAAAGAGACCATTAAGGGACTTCGGCCGATTGCAATCCTTGCCTTTATCGGATTTGGTGGGCTGATTGTTTCGCTGATCGGCCGCGCAACCATTGGTCACCCATTAGTTGGCCTGGATAGGGCCAATGCCAGCGGCAATGTCCCAGCCTTGGCCGAACTTCTTTTCTCAAAGTATGTATGGGCTTTCGAAGTTGTATCAGCCCTTCTCATAACCGCAGCCCTGGGGGCAATGGTCTTGGCCCACAATCACCGTGTCACCTCCAAGCCAACCCAGCGCGAGCTTTCGATTCTCCGTTTCCGGACTGGGTCTCTTGCAAATGTTGCCGGTCTTCCCAATCCAGGTGTTTATGCGCTGCACAACGCAGTGGACGTGCCGGCACTTCTGCCAGATGGAAGCGCCGCACCAACGTCGATTTCAGCAATGCTTGAAGCCCGCGGCGACGTGATTGATTCGGCCCCGTTTCAATTGGGTCAAGCAGAAGATGTGGAGGGGGAGGACAAATGAATTCAGCAAACTACTTATACGTAGCGGCACTTCTCTTCACAATCGGTTCAATCGGCGTAGTTGTCAGGCGCAATGCGATCGTCGTCTTTATGTGCATTGAGCTCATGCTCAACGCAGCAAATCTTGCTTTTGTGACTTTCGCTCGAATTAACGGCAACCTTGATGGTCAAGTGATGGCCTTCTTCACGATGGTGGTTGCGGCGTGCGAAGTAGTTGTTGGCCTTGCCATTATCGTGACGATTTATCGGTCACGTCGATCGGCGTCCGTTGATGACGCCAGTTTGTTGAAGCGGTGATGTGATGACAAGTGGTTTACTCGTATACCTGATCGCACTGCCGTTGTTTGGTTCGGCAGTACTTTTGTTGGCAGGGCGCAAGAGCGATAAGTGGGGTCATCTACTAGCGACCGCGCTGTCAGCCGGCGCCTTCATGGTTGGCCTCTACGAGTTCTCGCAGATGCTTTCTCGCCCCAACGATCAGCGCGCAGTTACACAGAAGCTGTTTAGTTGGATCTCTGTAGGAAGTTTCCAGGTGGATGCTGGTTTGATGCTGGACCAGCTTTCGATCTGCTTCGTTTTGCTGATCACGGGCGTTGGAACTTTGATTCATATCTATTCAATTGCATATATGTCGCATGACCGCGACCGCCGCCGCTTCTTTGCCTATTTGAACCTCTTTATTGCAGCGATGCTCTTGCTTGTGCTGGGCGATTCCTATCTCAATCTTTATGTCGGCTGGGAAGGAGTGGGTCTTGCTTCCTACCTACTCATTGGATTCTGGAATCAGAAACCTGCCTACGCGACGGCGGCCAAGAAAGCATTCATCGCCAACCGCGTGGGAGACCTCGGGCTCTCCCTTGCGATCATGATCTCCTTTGCAACTCTAGGCACCGTTTCGTTTGCTGGGGTCAAAGCCCACGCTGGACAGGCTTCGACAGGGGCCTTGACGGCGATAGGAATCATGTTGTTGGTTGCTGCCACTGGAAAATCAGCTCAATTCCCGTTGCAGGCATGGCTTGGGGATGCCATGGCTGGCCCAACGCCGGTTTCCG
>JANMBV010000079.1:0-2226 GCA_031360585.1 Actinomycetes bacterium
CCCATCAGCATAATCAAGCCGATCAGCGAAGGCATAGAAAACGCGCTGCGCGTGACTAGCAGGGCGACAAATGCACCGCCGATAGAGAGCGGCAATGCGGCGAGTATCGTGACCGGTTGCATGAAGTCGTGGAACAGTAACACCAGCACCATATAAATACACAGCACACCGGTTAGCATGGCCAGGCCAAAACTGGCGAACAGGTTTTTCATCTCTTCCGCATCGCCAACTTCCATGCGGCTAATCCCTGCCGGGAGATTTTTCAGGCTTTTTAATTCGTCGATGGCATCACTGACTTCGCCCAAAGTTCTATCGCCCAATTCGATATCAAAAGTGACGTTGCGTGATCGGTCCATTCTGCTGATTTGGGTCGGACCGCTGCCCACGCTAAGTGTGGCGACCTGGCCCAACATCACGTAGCCATTTTTGCCCGGTACCGATAAGCGTGAAAGTTGATCGAGATTGGCACGCGCATTTTCAGCAAACCTGACCACGATGGGGAGTTGCCTTTCCGGTAAATTGAGTTTGGGTAAATTCGTATCAAAGTCGCCGATGGTTGCGATCCGTATGGTTTCGGCGATAGCGCTGGTACTCACGCCGAGATCGGCGGCGCGTGCCAGATCAGCTTGGATGATGACTTCTGGCCTGAGTAGGCTGGCGCTGGAGCTAATCGCTCCTACACCTTGCAAGCTGCGCAAATCACGCTGCACGGTTTCAGCAGTGTTGTTGAGAGTGACGGGATTATCTCCAGTTAGTACCAATTGAAATTTCTCTCCGCTATTGCCCAGGCCTATCGTGGTGCGCACGCCAGGCAGCACTTGCAGCAACTGACGGAGTTGGTTTTCTACGACAGATTTAGTCTCATGTCGTTCTGATCTAGGCTTGAGTGTGAGGGTGAGATTAGCTTTATTCACAGTACTGATACCGCCGCCAGCAAAAGGGTCAGACCCAGCGCTGCCGCTGCCAACCGAGGTGTAAATTTTGCTGATGTCTTTGTGCTTTTCGAGTAATTTTCTGGCTTGTTCGGCAATCGCCAGCGTGTCATTGAAACTGCTGCCTGGCGCCAGTTCCAGTTTGACGACGGTTTGCGAGCGATCATCCGGTGGGACAAATCCGGTCGGCAGCAAAGGCACTAACGCGAGCGAGCCGAAGAAAAAAATGCCAGCAGCGATGCTGGTCATCAGTCTATGTTCAAGACACCATTTGGCCAGGCGCATGTATAGCAACATGATCTTGCTTTCGCTTTCCTGATGCACGATGGGCTTGAGCAGATAGGCTGCCATCATCGGCGTCAACAGGCGCGCTACTACCAGTGAGGTCAAGACTGCCAAGGCCGCAGTCCAACCAAATTGCTTGAAAAATTTTCCGGCGATACCACTCATAAAAGCGGTCGGCAAAAATACCGCAACCAAGGTGAAGGTGGTGGCAATCACGGCCAGTCCAATTTCGTCCGCAGCCTCCATCGCCGCCTGATATGGTGTCTTGCCCATGCGCAGATGGCGCACGATGTTTTCGATTTCCACGATGGCATCATCGACCAGAATGCCGACCACTAAGGCCAGCGACTAGAGCGTGACGGTATTTAAAGTGAAGTCAAATAAATACATGCCCAAAAATGTTGGTATCACCGATAAGGGCAAAGCCGCCGCCGAGACTAAGGTCGCGCGCCAATCGCGCAGAAACCACCACACCACCAAGACCGCCAGCAGCGCGCCTTCCAGCAGCAGATACATGGAGCCGTCAAAAGATTCTTGCACTGGTTCGACCATGTTAAAGGCTTCATCGAGCTTGAGATCGGGGTAAGCTGAGGTGAGTTTTTTCAACGCTTCACGTACGCCTTTGGCGACGGTGATTTCACTGGCACCTCGACTGCGCGTCACTTCAAAACCGACCACGGGTTTGCCATCGAGCAGAGCAATGGAACGGCGTTCCTCGACAGTATCCTGCACATTGGCGATTTGTTTTAACTGTATCCTGCGACCATCAATTAAGGATAGCTCGACCTCGCCTAAAGCCGCGGCGCTGTTGACACTGGCCAGGGTACGTAAGGCTTGTTCGCCTTTGCCGATATTCGCCCGTCCACCAGAGGCATCGCGCTGCACTTGCGAGAGCTGCCTGGAGATTTCTGCAGCGGATACATTTAAGCCGGCCATTTTGTCGGCATCGAGCTCGACCCTCACTTCGCGATTGACACCGCCAACCCGCGCGACTTTGCCCAGACCTGGT
>JANMBV010000094.1:0-50982 GCA_031360585.1 Actinomycetes bacterium
AAAGTTGCAGTAACCCAGGCATTTGTCGATTCAAGATGGTGACGAATGCCTAGTTCGCCATATCCACGATGTGCACATCTTGGCAGGCGTGGAGCTGGACTTAGTTGCAACACATCGGGCCTTCAAACTGGCCGTAGAAGACGATGTTAGGAAATTCGCAAATCAAGATCCTGCCTTCTCACAAAATCCGAAGTTCATGCTTGAAACTGCTCTTCAAATGGCACGCTCAGATTCGCAATTGAAGGTGTCATATATAAAGTTTGTAGAGGACCTAGTCGCTGGTGGTGCACCAGATTTCGACTCCGCGTTTTCAACATTTACGCTCCTGGCTGACGGATTGATTGCGGTACTTGATTAGACCCCGACATTCGCTACCACCCTCATTCGCTGAACCAAACAAATGGGTACTTCGCTGCGGCACTATCGCGGCCAACCCCACTAATCGTTAAACCACCCTCATCTGAGGTGTCGGGATAAGCCGGCTCGCTACTTCAATTACCTGTTGGAAAGAACCACGAAGTCTGAGTACCCACTTGCCGCGTCTTAAATAGACAGAACCTTGATTAGCTCGACATTGGATCATTGACACCCCAAAACGAGGACTCGATCCGGAAATTTGTCTCCCAGAGAGCGGTGCGATTTGAATCCCAATTGAGCCGGGAGCGTGCTTGCTCATATGTTAGCCATGCAACTTCCGTGTGTTCTTCGGATATTCGAACAGCAGTAAAGGTGACCTCAACCGCAAAGGCAAATTCCATCACTATGGGTCGTTCTACTCCATAAGCAAGTGATCCACAGACATCAATGACTGGAATCGCCGACCTAGAATCTAACTCCCTTGGCTCCTGCAAATACCCGGTTTCCTCTTCCAGTTCCCGGCGAGCCGCCTCGAGTGGAGTTTCAACGTCTTCCCCGCCTCCTGCCACCCATTGCCAAACCCCGAGATCTCCCCTTCGCATCAATAAATATTCTGGGTGAGCGTCAATCATTCGAAAAGGGACGACAAGAACTTGGAAAGGCGCCCTCATACAAAGTCCAATCTGATCCCATAGTCCGATGACTCAGGTGAGTCAGAAATCGAAATTGTACTTGCGATCCTGCCCATATCCTGGCTTGGAGAGCACTTGAAACCTTGCCGCTTAAGACAGCGTTGGGCTAAGTCATTGATGCCCATGCCAATGCTCCTTGTCGGGCAACACGGCCAGTCGTTAATGCAACCCAATCCCCGCGCGCTATGAACACGCTATTCACCGAGGTAAGTCTCTGAACTCTTGGATCGTTTGCGGCGCAATTTACGCTCATCACCATATCTCGACTGATAATTAGGTGGTATCCAACTGAGAATCACCCACTATTCCGCGCGATTTCCAGTCTGACGTGATCTGCCGATCCGAAAGGCGTGGTACTTTACTTAAACGCCCCGCGAACATATAGGGAAACAACACCTACGACCGAACTGAAGGGAGATAGAGATGGCTACAAGAGCAAGCGATGTTGTCTCAACTAAGCCAAATTATTATTCCATCGCCTTCTCGGTTGTTGGGGTCCTAGCAGCTTTCGTGGGTACTACAGCATGGGTGCCACTTGGCCTCATCATTGCGGTCGCCATGCTGACAATCGCAACGAAGTCGCAAAAGATGGATAGTTGGGTCGTTACCACTTCTGCCGTCCTTGTAGCAGTAATGGTTGTAATGACAGGTGGATACGTTCTGGGACTCACTGTCTCTGTCTCCTCCGGTGGTTCCGGCGGCGTCAGCATTCCACCGATTCCGCACCATATTTAGTCGAGAAATCTTCCTCAGCAATAGCTCGGGTTTTACTTTGCTTTCTTACGGTAGTTGAGATCTCAACGCCACGTATCTAATTGAAATGACAACACCCTCGGCAACCTCACCAATCGTTAATACGGCCCCCTAAAGCGAAGGGAATTACTCGTCATGCGTTCCACTAAGTGGCATACAGTGTGCCGGTATGGAACGCCTTAGTGCCATCGATGCCGCTCAACGAATAGTTAACGCACGCTTCCCCGACGCGAGGGCTGCTTTTCTGACTGGAAGTGCGCTGACGACGCGCCTCACCTCCACATCAGATCTAGATATTGTGGTCGTTCTGCAGGGCAGTCCAGCGCCATTTCGGGAAAATATCCGTGAACACGGTTGGCCAGTTGAGTTATTTATCCAAAGTCCTGCATCGATCAAATATTTTGTAGCCAAGGAGACCGCAGAGCATCACGCGACCACACTCAAGATGCTCTCGGATGGGCACATTCTTGTTTCGGTAGATGGCGAGGCTGAGAAACTGCAGATGGAGGCCATTGAACGATTCACCAAGGGTCCTTCATCAGTATCGATTGAGGAGATGGAAAGAAGGCGTTACTCATTGACCGATCAACTTGATGATCTCATCGGTGCCACAGATCCCATGGAATTGCTCTACATCAGCCAACAAATACTCGTGGGTGCTAGCGAACTCGCACTGCTATCTAAAGCGCAATGGCTAGCCTCGGGCAAGTGGCTACCACGACATCTAGCATTGAGTGAGCCTGAATTATCGATACGGCTTTCTGACGCCATTAAGTCTGTTCTTGAAAATGTAGAGAAAGAACCAATAGAAGATGTGGTCCGTGAAATTCTTGAACGAGTTGGCGGCCCTTTGACTGAGGGGTATCGCGTTGCAGGTGAAATTCCAGATCTGTAATTGACCGGAGTGGCAGATGTTTTGGCAACCCACCGGTCATTAATGCAACCCCATCGACACGGCAACCCGAAGTGTGGGCGCTTGAAATACCTACCGCCCGCGCAAGCGGAATGTTCTTCTGCTTTTCCGAGGACCGTAGGAAACTGAACCTTTCGGAAGTGTAGGGTCGAACGCGGGCACATACTCCCATTCGGAAGACTGTGAATCAGTCCGTTTTCTTCGGCCCCGCCTCACCAGTCTTTTAATGTCGTAGAGCGCGCCACTGAGGAGCCTACGAAGGAACTTTCTCATGGCGCTCCCTTCCGCGTACCGAAACGATTCTCTTCGCTAGTGAGAAGCGAGATGAACCCCACCAATCGTTAATACACCCCCTTCAATCCGTTGATCTGGAATGGTAGGGATCAACTAAAAGCTCATGAGATGAAGTTTTCCGCTCAGGATTTCTCACTCTTTAAAGTAAAAATAGGATGGGAGTTATCTTCTGACTTCACCATATCTTAGAGTTCATAAAATTAGAGAGTAATTTCATTCGGTAACACGAGTGATTATCTGGCGCATCAGATTTGTGGCCTCGGTATTCGATAGTCCTTGGTCTTGTACGAGCGACCGCCAGGTATAGAAGTGCACGGCGTGGCCAACGGTGGCGCGTAGCATGCGGCCACGGTGACCGCTGAGCATCTGCCCATCGAGCAAGGCATTGCATGCTTCGGCCATGAACGTGACTATGCCCGCGCCGGATCTTTCTGGGTCAACCTCATAATCCCGAAGAACGCTAGCGAACATGTCGTGGGTCTGGCCCCAGTATTCATAAAGATCTGTAAGGCCAATTTCCAGCCGCTTGGAGAGTGAGGAAATGTCACGCCATGCACTCAGATTCGGCAATGGGTGGGCGGCGAAGAAATGCTGCTGACAGGCCTGATGCAGCGAAGCTTCATCTGGAAAGTGTCGGTAAACCGTCAGGCGCTCCACTCCAGCGCGAGCAGCAATGGCGGTTATGCTCGTGTGAAGTGGACCGAGTTGCTCATGCAGTTCCACTGCCGCTTGGGTAATGCTCTCCCGGGTCTTGGACTGCCGGATAGCGCGTGCGCGAAGTTGCAATTTTCGTCCACTCGGTGAACGCTCTAGTTCACTCACTATTGACTCCTCATCCGTCGCAGCCTTACTCTTCAGCAGTCAGCATACATGCTTGTTTACTGAGTAGGAGTCGTTATGAATCACATAGTCAATTACCCGCTGGTGGTCGAGCCTGGTGCCGGGGAACTCATCTCCCTTGGTGGTCTCGGGGTCCAGTTTAAGATCGGTGGCACAGAAACCGGTGGATTGCTTGCCATCGTAGAACATCCGATTGAGCCCGGTCGGTTGGTACCACCGCACGTCCATCGCAACGAAGACGAGTACTCCTACGTTCTTGAAGGACACATTGGCGCTCGCATCGGGGATCAGATTCTGGAGGCTGGGCCAGGGTCGTATGTGATCAAACCGCGCAATATTCCACATACATTTTGGAATGTTGGACCGGAATCCGCCCGACTGATCGAGATCATTACGCCTTCCGGATTTGATCTCTTCTTCCACGAACTCGGTGACTTAGTGGTA
Organism: Actinomycetes bacterium; assembly: GCA_031360585.1. Classification (GTDB taxonomy): domain Bacteria; phylum Actinomycetota; class Actinomycetes; order Nanopelagicales; family Nanopelagicaceae; genus QYPT01. The sequence continues at coordinate 4,294 of JANMBV010000094.1, forward strand.
ACTAGCTCGCCCGACGAGTTTCCGATGCGCCGTGCTGAGCTCGGTAAACGCTATAACCAAGATTTCGTCGACGGATGGGCGGAGGAACTCAAGCAGAGGTATGGTCTGAAATTACTTGGCGAGTGACGCGTCGTCGAAATCCGAGGCCTTCTAGTATCAAATTTTGTCTCGGGTTTTGTCAAAACTTTTTCATTGGTTCTAAGTGGTGTGCGGATACTTGGTAACACGGCTTGGGTGCCACCCTTTGACTCAGCCAGTAATTAATTAGTGTGGAGAACTGAATTCAGCCCGCCCCATGCACCCGAACGCATCACAACTTCGAGATTTCCCTTTTGGCTGTTTCTTCGAAAGAGCAGGTTATTGGCGCCAGAAAGAGTGACAGCCTTGACGACTTCTCCATCGGGGAGAGTTAACTTTGATGCTGCTGTGATGTACGTGCCAGATTCGACAACGCAATTATCGCCAAGGGCAATTCCAAGGCCGGAGTTCGCCCCGAGTAAGCAGTTCTTGCCGATTGACACGATTTCTTTTCCTCCGCCACTGAGGGTTCCCATGATCGATGCGCCGCCACCAATATCAGAGCCATCTCCGACCACCACACCCGAGGAAATACGGCCTTCGACCATCGATGTTCCCAGCGTGCCGGCATTGAAATTCACGAAGCCTTCATGCATGACAGTGGTGCCGTGCGAGAGGTGGGCTCCGAGGCGAACGCGGTCGGCATCTGCAATACGAACCCCACTTGGGATGACGTAGTCAACCATGCGCGGAAACTTGTCGACAGAAAAGACTGTGACAGTTCCATATTTGGCACGGAGTTTTGCTCGGGTCTCCTCAAAGTCCTCAACTGCGCAAGGACCGTGCGAAGTCCACACGACGTTATTGAGAATCCCGAATATTCCAACAAGGGAAAGACCGTGCGGGGCGACCAATCGATGTGAAAGAAGATGCAAGCGGAGGTAGGCATCTGACACATTTGTCGGAGCGTCCTCGAGTTCGATTCCTACCGAAACCAATTCGCGAACTACTTGGCGCTCGTCGTCACGACCGACAAGGGCGCTGAGGAATGAAGGGGGATTGGCGGGTAATTCGCCTAAGCGAGGCGCTGGAAACCACGTATCTAGGATGGCGCCATCGAAAGTTACCGTGGCAATTCCATATCCGGACGCAGATTGAAGTGAATGCGACATATCCAAAGGGTAGCGCCTATCCTTGACGGATGCGTGTGGCCGTGTTCTGTTCTTCTTCACCGACTATCGACAACAAGTATGTTGATTTGGCGACCGATCTCGGCATGGCTATTGGTGAGCGAAAGTGGGATTTAGTTTCTGGCGGCGGACATATTTCCATGATGGGCGCAGTTGCTCGAGGTGTGCGTGCCAGTGGCGGCAGAACGATTGGTGTGATCCCACAATCATTAGTGGATATCGAATTCGCCGATCATGACAACCACGAACTCCATGTCGTTGATTCGATGCGCGAGCGCAAAGCAAAAATGGAAGATCTATCCGATGCGTTCATTGCGCTACCGGGTGGCCCTGGGACCTTGGAGGAGCTCTTTGAGATTTGGGTTGGGCGCTTCCTCAATTTCCACAATAAACCAGTCATAATTCTGGATCCCTTTGACATTTACGGCCCGTTGCGCGACCTTCTTGACCACCTTGAGGTGCATGGATTTGTGAAGCCGGGCCAGAGAGAACTGCTTCACTGGTGCCTCACCGTGGAGGACGCGTTAGCCCTATGTCTCTAGCTCTATTTCGGTAGCCCCATATCGGTACGCTTTGCGGCATGACTTCGGAGACGCTGGCCCAGTACCTTGCCAGTTTGCCCGAAGAAGAGCGGGTGATTTTGACCCTTCATTACGTGAAATCGCTCTCGTCAGCCGAAATCGCGGCGATGCTTAACGTCCCGGAAGGGGCCATTGCACGCCTCATAGCCGCTGGTCGGGGCCGGCTGGCGGCCCGCCTCAATCTTGGACCCATTCAGGCAGCGCAGCCCAATTTCCCGCTTAGGCAGTAAATGCGAGATACTTCTCCCTCATCCCATTAGCAGGTCTCAAGTCGAATACCCGCCCGCGTGCCAATGTGGCGCGAGGGTGGAGTGAAAAGGAGCAGCGAAGATGGCAGCCATGAAACCTCGAACCGGTGACGGACCCATGGAGGTCACGAAAGAGGCTCGCTCTCTGGTTATGCGTATTCCTCTTGAAGGCGGCGGCCGCCTCGTCGTTGAACTCAACGGGGAAGAGGCATCAAACCTTGGAAGTGCCCTTCACACCGCCGTACTGTTGTTAGTTAAGAAATAGCCAATCCGCTTCGCTAGCGTAAGCGCCATGGATATTCCCACGCTTGACGCGCGCCCTCTGGGACTCGAATCGGTTCTTGATTGCGATTGTGTCGCCATTGGTTTTTCAAAGACGGATACGGGAGAGCTAACTTTTCCAATCTTCACTTCTCTCATCCGCAAAGTGGAGTCCACATTCCAACTCAAACTGGTGGATGAATTGAGTTTCTTTGCCGCCACCGGAAAGGCCGGGGAAATATTTGAAATCCCTGTTAGCGCCGAGGGAGTTCTTTGTCAGAGGTTGATCTTTGTCGGACTGGGAAAACAATCACCAGCTGACATGAGAGCAACGGGAGCAGCGCTCGGTCGTAAAGTTCGAGGAATTTCTCGTTCGCTCTACAGTCTGGCGGCTTCATCTCGCGGTGATGTCCGTCTGCACGCTGTTGCACTTGTCTTGGGCACCTATCAGTGGAATCAGAAGAGCGGGCCAAAGAAAACTGATAAACCGAGATTCTTTGTGGGGGATACTCACGCCGCAGATGTGGTGCGCGCGCGGATTATGGCGAAGTACGTCTGGCGTGCCAGGGACTTGATTCACACTCCTTCAAATATCAAAACGCCAGCTTGGATGGTCACACAAACAAAGGCCATGACAAAACACGAAGACATAACCGTGAAAGTGCTCGCGGGTAAAGACCTCAAAGAGTTCGGAGGTTTGTTGGCTGTCGGAAATTCCTCGCCAAATCCCGGACCGCGTTTTATCGAGGTCACTTATGCGCCCAAAGGTTCCAGCAGTTGGCCCCACGTTGTTCTAGTGGGCAAAGGGATTACATACGACACCGGCGGAGTAAGCCTGAAACGCCCCTACGAGAACATGATTGCGATGAAGACTGATATGGCAGGGGCGGCCGCGGTATTGGGCGTGGTGAGTGCGATGCCAGAAATAAAACCGAAGGCACGCGTTACCGCGTTACTCATGTGCGCAGAAAACGCCATTTCCGGCACTGCGCAAAGGCCGAGCGATGTTATTACCCAATACGGTGGAACTACAGTAGAGATCACCAACACTGACGCCGAAGGTCGTCTTGTTCTAGCCGATGGCCTTGCCTACGCCGATATGCATTTGAATCCGGATTTTCTTGTTGATGTCGCAACCTTAACGGGGCATGCAACCCAGGGGTTGAGTCGGCAGTATGCAGCTATGTACACTCGCAATTTGACGTTGGCGAAAGATTTCCATGCTCATGGAGAAAAAACCGGGGATCGCGTCTGGCACATGCCTCTTGTCGATGATTACAAGGTTGCTCTAGAGAGTTCTGTTGCCGATTTTTCTCATACCGCTGATAAGCCGAAGTTCGGCGCAGGTTCCGTGACTGCGGCGCTTTTTCTGGAACACTTTGCCGGCAAGCGCAATTGGGTTCACTTTGATATTGCAGGACCAGGTCGGAGTGATACCGATTCGGGTGAGAATCCCAAGGGCGGTACGGGTTTTGGAGTTCGACTTCTCATAGACTGGATTGCGGGGCTCGAATGAAGGTGGACATGCATACTTACTGCGAGACGTTTATTCCTGAAGACGAGGTTCTCGTAAAGGCGCGGGCGCGAGGTGTTGAAGTTGGAGCAAAGAACATCTCACCTGGGGTTGGCGCATTTCTTCACTACTTGGCCCACTTAATCTCAGCTCAATCAGTGGTTGAAGTCGGGACTGGCTCAGGGGTGGGCAGCATCTGGCTCCTTCGCGGCATGATTGAAAGTGGAACTCTGACGTCAATCGACAGCGAAGCCGAGCACGCGCGAATTTCTAAAATGGCCTTTGCGGAGGCCGATATCTCTCCGCAAAGGTTTCGATTGATTACAAATCCGGTGATGGATGTAATGAGCAAGCTGACCGATCGCGCCTATGACCTAGTCGTTCTTCGAAACGAACCCGAGGATCTGAGTTTCGCCATCGATGAGGCCCAGCGAATTCTTCGAACCGGTGGAGTTCTAGCGATAGATAATTTCTTTGGCGCGGGAAAGGTCTCTGATCCCGCCCAGAGAGATCCCCGGACTATTGCTTTGCGCGAGGCCGGCAAGAGTATTAAGTTGGCAACATCCACCTGGGTTTCCTCACTCCTTGGCGTCGGTGACGGTCTGCTGATCGCCACGAAACGATAGTCAAGAGTTCTAGGAGATCTAAGGGCGTTCTCTCATTGAATTCTAGGCGAGGTCGTATTTGATGAGTAATCAGATTTCTCAAACAAAGATACTGCGAGGAGTTTAAATGGAACCGTTGAAGCCAACGTCTTCTACGCCTGCACCATGGTGGTCAGAGACCGTGTACAAACCCAAGAGAGTGAGCATTCCTCTTGGCTCTGCCATCGCCTTGGCAGTTGTTGCCGGATTGGTGGGAAGCGCCGTTGGGGATTTCACGACGAACGGAACCTTGCTTGGACATAAGGTAAATCTGGTCTCAGTTTCTAGCAACATTGAACGTGCCCCTGGCTCCATTGCCGCAATTGCTCAGCGCGTTCTGCCTTCCGTGGTCTCAATATCTACTGAGACCTCATCAGGAAGCGCGACGGGATCTGGATTTATTATCGAAAGTTCGGGTTACATTCTTACAAATAACCACGTCGTAGATGGAGCTTCCGGGAGCAACGCCATAACTGTGACCCTCAACAGCGGACGGTCCATGCCCGCAACAATCGTGGGCACTGATTCGGCATACGACCTTGCCGTTTTGAAAATCTCTGCCACAAATCTTCGTGCGCTCCAATTTGGAGATAGCGACAAGATCCAAGTCGGTGATCCTGTAATTGCGATTGGATCTCCTCTTGGCTTATCTGGCACGGTAACTTCGGGAATTATCAGCGCAAAGGATCGCGCGGTCTCCGCTGGCGGTTCCAGTGGTGAGAGTTCATTCATAAATGCGCTTCAGACAGATGCTGCAATCAACCCTGGGAATTCTGGTGGCCCACTTGTGGATGTGACGGGGGCGGTAATTGGAGTGAACTCTGCGATCGCATCCCTTGGCTCCTCTGTCGGTGGACAATCTGGTTCAATCGGACTTGGGTTCGCCATCCCCATTAATCAAGCGCGCAAAACTGCAAATCAATTGATTAAATCTGGCAAGGCCACCTATCCAATCCTCGGCATTTCTCTCGACCTCAATTACGCGCAAGGTGGGGCAAAGATCACGAATTCGCCTACTGGAATTCACGCAGGCAGCCCGGCGGCGGCAGCCGGATTAAAAGCGGGTGACATCATCACAAAAGTCGATGGCAAGGCTATTCACGGACCCGATGAATTGATTGTGGCAGTTCGGGCCAGAAATGTTGGAGATAAGGTGCGCCTGACCTACCTTCGTGATGGAACCGCACACGAAGTGAGCGTCATGTTGGCTGCCGCCCAGCCATAATCTGCAAGCGACTAGGCTCTACCTATGTTTTTCGACATCGGTGGAGGCGAATTTATAGGGCTAGCGGTGCTCGGCCTGATCTTGGTCGGCCCCGATCGTCTTCCCAAATTAGCCTCTGAGGCTGCTTCCCTGGTCCGCAAAATTCAACGCTTTACCCATGCGGCAACGCAGGAACTTCGCGAGAATCTAGGGCCCGGATTCGAAAATCTCCAGCCCGCAGATCTCAATCCCAAGACGTTTATTAGAAAACAGATCAACGATGCGCTCGAGGAGCAAGAAGAGCAAAATCGTCCCCAACCAAGAATAGATCCGGACGTAATGTGAGTACCTTAGACAAAATCGCAAGTGCCCTAGAAAAGGTGCAGGATCCAGAACTACACCGCCCTATTACGGAGTTGGGCATGGTCGAATCCGTTGATTTCGAGTCGGGTGTAGTCACGATAAAGGTCCTTCTCACGATCTCTGGTTGTCCTATGCAAGATCGACTCAAGGCTGATGTGACCGCGGCTTTAAAAGACATCGATGAAGTTAAAGATGTCCTCTTGAGTTTTGGCGTCATGTCAGAGGGCCAACGAGATAATGTCAAAAAGATCCTTCGCAACGGCCGGGAAAAATTTATTCCTTTTGCCCAGCCCGAAAATCGCACACGAGTAATAGGTATCGCATCGGGCAAGGGTGGAGTAGGCAAGTCGTCCCTCACGGTTAATCTGGCCGTCGCCGCAGCGCAGAAGGGATTGCGAGTCGGCATCCTAGATGCCGATGTCTATGGCCACTCGATTCCACGCCTTATGGGGCTCATGGGCCAGCGCCCCACCGCCATCGATCAGATGTTCATACCTTTGGAGGCATTCGGAGTTAAGACCGTTTCCATGGAGATGTTCAAACCCGAGCGCTCAGATCCTGTGGCTTATCGTGGTCCATTGTTGCATCGCGTTCTTGAACAGTTATTGAGTGATGCGTACTGGGGCGATCTGGACTTGCTCTTTATCGATCTTCCACCTGGGACGGGTGATTTGGCGATCTCTCTGGGTCAGTTGATTCCCGGTTCAGAAATTATCGTTGTGACCACTCCGCAGGTGGCCGCTGCTGAGGTTGCCGAGCGTGCCGGTCGAATCGCACATCAGATAAAGCAGCATGTCATCGGAGTCATTGAGAACATGTCAGATTTTCCGTGCCCTAAATGTGGCGAGCCAATCTCACTTTTCGGAACCGGTGGCGGGGAAGCAACCGCAGAGCGACTCTCATTATTGGTCGGAGCCGACGTTCCTCTCCTTGGCAAAGTCCCCTTTAACTCCGATCTTCGCACGGGAGGCGATGATGGAACCCCCGTCGTTCTCTGCGAACCAGATTCGCCAGCATCGATTGCGATTTCAAATATTTCTGATCAGCTCATCGTGCGGAGCAAATCTTTGATTGGCGTGCCGCTAGGTTTTGCGTGATGCGCACTCTAGGTTTTGCGTGATGGAGGAGTCGGCAAGGCCAAACCAGATCACAAGCCACACGGCAATTCCTGCCCGTCCGGATTTAATTCGCTTGGGAGTTGGGATACTTGGTATCGGGACATCGGGCCCGTTGATCGCATTGAGCACTATGCCCATTGCCACTTTAATTTTCTGGAGGAATTTGGGCGGGGCGATCATTACTGCTCCATTTGCATTTCGACATCGACAGTGGAGTCAACGCCTTGGAATGAAGTGGTCAATCCTGGCCGGTGTGCTCCTTGCGCTGCATTTTTGTGGATTCTTTCTTGCCATGAGGATGACGAGCGTGGCGGCGGGCACGGCGATTGTGGCGCTTCAACCGATTTTTGCGGCACTCTTTGTTAAGTTTTCAGGTGGACATATTCCTTCTCGCGCTTGGCTTGGCATGGCAGTGAGTTTTGCGGGGGTATTGCTGATCTCAGGGGTGGATCTGCACATTTCTTTACGGTCCTTTCTAGGAGATCTCGCCTCGTTTATATCCGCAGCCCTGGCCGCTCTGTACATGATGGCTGGTTCGAGAGCACAGGAGACAATTGAAACAACAACGTACACCACGGTTGCCTACTTCGTTTGTGCAATTACAGTGTTGCCGATTTCTCTCTTCACTGGCGTTCCACTCCTTCATTTTTCTACGAGGGAGTGGTGGATCGTGCTCGGGTTGATCCTAGGCGCGCAAATCCTCGGACACACAATGTTCAACTCCGCACTCAAACGAGTCTCGCCCGCAATCGTCTCCCTCATCATTTTCTTTGAGGTACCGACCAGCGCCATTTTGGCTTTCTGGTGGCTTCACCAGAAGCCTGCGTTGGGAGTCTTCCCTGGAATCGCCATGATTTTGTTTGGATGCACCCTCGTAGTTCTTCGCACAAAGCCGCAACGTATGGAATCACTCACGTGATAGATCTCCACACTCACTCGACGTGTAGCGATGGAACAGATAATCCACGGGCATTGATTAACAAGGCACTGGCGCAAGGAATAAGTGTCATTGCCCTCACAGATCATGATTCGGTTTCTGGTTGGGCAGAGGCCACCGCTGCCCTTCGCGCCGATATTGAACTGGTGCCGGGGGCCGAAATATCTTGCTTGACGGAAGCTGGAACCAGTGTGCATATGCTGGGGCTGCTCTTCGATGGGACAAACGTCGAGATGCTATCGATGTTGGAACAGACCCGGGATGATCGCGTTCCGCGGATGGTCAAGATGATCGAGCTGCTCAACGATGCGGGTATCCACGTAACAATGCAGGATGTTGAAGATGTGATGCTCCATGGCGCGACAATGGGGCGGCCACACCTTGCTGACGCTCTAGTCAAGCGCGGAGTTATCTCATCGCGTGACGACGGGTTCAAGGAGTTACTTAATAACGAGTCCAAGTTTTACGTCGCTCACATTGCTCCGACTCCTGAGGTGGCGATTGCAAAGATTCGAGGAGCGGGCGGTGTGGCCGTGATTGCACATCCCTTTGCCTCCCATCGTGGCGAGATACTTAAGCCAGAGGCATTTTCTTCACTGGTTGAAGCAGGCTTGAATGGAATTGAAGTAGACCATCGCGATCAGAACATCCAAGAACGTGCCATATTGCGGGAAATCGCCCAAGAACTAGGCCTTATCATGACGGGATCAAGTGATTATCACGGCACTGGAAAACTAAATAGATTAGGGGAGTGGACAACCAACCCCGAACAATGGGAGAAGTTAGAAGCGCAGGCAGACAAGAGGCGAGTCGTAAAGGGAGGGAAATAGTGAGCGTCGGAGAAGTGAGCACCGTGACTTTCACCATTCAAGCGTTCGTCACCCTGCTTGTGATCATGGATCCGCCAGGGGCCGTTCCGATCTTTCTGTCTCTTGTCGCCGACAGAACTACTAAGGCTAGGCGAAGGCTGGCATGGCAAGCAGCCGGAGTTTCCCTCATTGTCATTGCAACTTTTGCACTCTTCGGGCGCTTTATTCTCGATTATCTCAATGTCTCCATTCAGGCTCTTCAAGCCGCGGGCGGATTACTGCTGCTCCTAATCTCCCTTGAATTGTTGACAGGTAAGCAATCTGGCGAAACCGACAATAAAGACGCAAATATCGCTCTGGTTCCACTTGGAACACCACTCTTGGCAGGACCTGGGGCAATAGTTGCAACCATGATATTTGTCCAACATGCCCATACTGCCGCTCGAATCACTGGTCTAGTTATCGCAGTGGTGGCCGTGCACCTTGTCATCGCACTGGCACTACTTACTTCGACGTCTTTGCTTCGCCTTGTGCGTGAAGCAGGAATTACCCTTGTCGCTCGAATCGCGGGGTTGTTGCTTGCCGCGATTGCGGTTCAAATGGTTGTTGAGGCGATCAAGGGTTTTGCCGCGACCTGGTAAGACTCAACTGGCGGTGGATTTGAATTTCTTCGTGCGAGTTCTGGTTCGTTCTGGCTTGACTCGAGATGGCGCCGCAAGTTTTGGCGAATGGTGCGCCTGACTCTTAGCAGCAACGACTTTTTTTACCGGCTGGACTTCGCGCGCCTTGATCATTCTCCCGCTAGACCCCGCTGGAATATTCATGGAAGTGAAGAGATGGTCGGAGGAGGAGTATGTCTCAATGGGTTCGTCAAGTCCGAGTTTGAGGGACTGGTTGATGAGGCTCCAACGGGGCATGTCATCCCAGTCGACGAAGGTGACGCCGATGCCATGGGCTCCTGCTCTTGCAGTACGGCCGATTCGGTGAACGTAGGTTTTGTCATCTTCTGGACATTGGTAGTTGATAACGTGGGTAATTCCTTCGATATCAATTCCTCGGGCGGCAACGTCGGTGGCGACAAGCACGTCAGATTTTCCAGCCTTGAAATCCGAGAGCGCTTTCTCGCGCGCGCTTTGACCGAGATCACCGTGAATTGCTGCTGCTTTAAACCCACGCTCCAATAGGTCATCGGCCGTTTTCTGGCATGTGCGTTTGGTGCGGCAGAAGACCATTGTCGGTCCGCGTCCTTGGGCTTGCAGGATTCGAGCGAGCATCTCTATTTTGTCGAGGGCATGGGCACGCAACACGTGCTGTTGGACGCGGGAAACAACCGCGCTTTCGTCATCGTTTTCTTGAGTACGGATATGTATTGGCTGAGACATGAAACGCCTTGCAAGAGCGATGATGTCTCCGGGCATCGTTGCCGAAAAGAGCATGGTCTGTTCGCGAATAGGAGTACTTGTGAAGATCTTCTCAACATCTGGAAGGAATCCGAGATCCAACATTTCATCGGCTTCGTCTAGGACGAGCCTGGCGACCTTACTCAACTTCAATTTGCCTTGGCGGTAGAGGTCGAGCAATCGGCCCGGCGTTCCAACGACAATTTCCACACCGATCGCGAGTTGCTCAATCTGAGGCTCGAAGGCGCGACCGCCGTACACAGCGATGACGCGTATGCCGCGGGCCTTTGCAAGTTTGTCGATGTCTTTGGCAACTTGGACGCAGAGTTCGCGAGTTGGCACAACAACCAATGCTTGGGGCAATCCCTTGTGTGCAAAGGCTTCCCACTCGGGGTCTTTAGGCGCGATCACCCGTTCAATGAGGGGAATGCCGAAGGCGAGAGTCTTTCCCGTTCCAGTTTTTGCCTGTCCGATGACATCCCCGTCGCTCAAGGCAATGGGCAAGACCATCTCTTGGATCGCAAAGGGTGCCACAAAGCCGTTCAAGTGCAGTGCTTCTATTGTTTCCTTACGAAGAGGAAGTTCGGCAAAAGTGAGTGACACCTTAATCAGTGCCGAAGCCGACGCGGCGTTCTACTTGCTCGCCAATTTCCACAAACCCAATTTTGTCTGCGGGAACAATAATCTCTCGCCCGCGCACGTCGCTTAGAACAAGGGCGGAGTGGGAGGCAATGGCCGAAGTCACGGCGCTGCGAATCTGATCAACCTCGGAAGGACATTCGAAGGAGAGCTCGGTAGAGATATTTATGACTGCAATGCGGACATCAACTTTGTGACTGCCCGTACTTTTCGTTGAACTCATGCTCAAATCCTACCGAGTGGGACTCTCGATTACCGAATTGCGATTATTTAACGCTCATCCGTGCGAGGAAATCCTGAAATCCCGCGCCAAATCAGGTTGGAGACAAGATCAGTGGCCTGTTCGCGGTTGAGTTTGCTGTCTCTATCTAGCCAGTGACGAGCCGTCACCTGCGCGCTCCCAATCAAGCCAACTCCCAGCAGCATCGCTGCCTCTTCTGGCAATCCGGTGTCCAGGGAGATCACAGCGCTTACAGCAGCCGCACAGTCATAGGTCATGCGGGTCAGGCGCTCTCTTACGGCTGGTTCCACATTCATATCACTCTCAAAAAGCAGGCGGAATGCCTCGCCCTCACTATCGATGAAATTGAAATAAGCCTCCACCGTAGCAGTGACGCGATTGGCATTCTCGGGCGTTGATGCAATCGCCTTTTGAATGGTGAAGACCAATGAATCTATGTGAAGGTCGAGGACCGCCAGGTACAACTCGAGTTTGGATGGGAAGTGTTGGTAGAGCACGGGCTTGCTAACGCCGGCATGGTCGGCAATCTCATCCATGGCCGCGGAATGGTATCCGGCTGAAGTGAAGACTTCCAATGCAGCGCTGAGGAGTTGTGCCCGGCGCTCATCGCGAGGAAGCCGCGCTTTATTCTCGGTTTTACCCTCATTTGTACTCATCGGACATATGGTACGGGGAATACTTGGCCTGCGGGAACGGTTGTACGAATTGAATTGTCAGTGCTTCTTGAGTGCGACACAATGGCGCACTTAGATTGATATCGAGGATGTCCATATGAAGGTTCCGCCACTCGTTTCACCTGGTCCCGCGCTCACTGTCGGCGAAGTGCGCCGATATAGCCGCCACCTGATAATTCCCGACGTGGCGATGGCTGGCCAACAGCGTTTGATGAATGCCAAAGTGCTCTGTGTCGGTGCCGGAGGCCTTGGCTCGCCCGCTCTTATGTATCTAGCGGCGGCAGGGGTCGGAACCCTGGGCATCGCTGAATACGATACGGTCGATGAGTCCAACTTGCAGCGTCAGATCATCCACGGTCAATCAGATATCGGCAAAAGTAAAGCGCTCAGTGCAAAAGAGAAAATTGCTGAGATCAACCCACATGTGAAAGTGAATATTCACGAGGTCAGGCTTGACGTTTCAAATGTTCTGGAATTGTTCGCCCAATACGACCTAATAGTTGATGGAACCGATAATTTCGCCACCCGTTATCTTGTCAACGATGCTTGCGTCATCCTGAAAAAGCCATATGTATGGGGTTCGATATACCGATTCGACGGGCAGGCCAGCGTATTTTGGGCTGAGTACGGTCCGTGTTATCGATGCCTGTATCCAGAGCCCCCTCCTCCAGGAATGGTTCCCAGCTGTGCTGAAGGTGGAGTTCTTGGAGTCCTCTGTGCATCCATCGGATCCATCCAGACAACAGAGGCAATAAAGCTGATCACGGGTATCGGTGAGCCGCTGATCGGATCGCTGATGGTTTACGACGCCCTGGAGATGTCCTATCGCAAAATCAAAGTTCGGAAGGATCCACACTGTCCAGTGTGCAGTGAGAACCCGACTCAGACCCAACTCCTTGCGGATTACGAGGCATTTTGTGGTGTTCTCTCAGAAGGTGCCGAAATTGCGGTGAAGGATTCAACTATTAGCGTCACCGAACTCAGAGCAATGTTGGAAGACGATGACAATATTTATCTTATCGACGTCCGCGAACCCAGCGAATGGGACATTGTTCGAATCCCGGGAGCAGTATTGATCCCCAAGCAAGAGTTTCTAGATGGAAGGGCTCTAACGAAATTGCCCCAGGACAAGCGGATCATCCTCCACTGCAAAAGTGGCGTGCGATCGGCAGAGTGTTTGGCGATCGTGAAGAGCGCTGGCTTCTCCGACGCTGCTCATGTCAGCGGCGGAGTAATCGCATGGGTCAAGCAAATCGATCCAACATTGCCGGTCTACTGACATGACGCCACGCCCATATTCAGGTTTTCGCATGCTGTTAGTCCATGCGCATCCAGATGATGAAACCATCAACAACGGCGCGACGATGGCGATGTATCAAGACCTTGGGGTTGAGGTCACCCTGGTGACATGCACCCGTGGTGAAGAGGGCGAAGTACTCGTGCCTGGCCTGAGCCACTTAGCGAGTTCAGATACCGACCAACTGGGCAGCCATCGAATTATCGAACTTGCCGCGGCTATGAAGGAGCTGGGCGTCAGTGACTATCGATTCCTGGGCGAAGATAAGATCAAGTTCCGCGACAGCGGAATGATGGGCACGGAGCCCAACAATCGCCCAGATGTATTCTGGCAAGCCGATCTAGATGAAGCGGCCAAACTTCTTGTTGATGTCATCCACGAGGTTCGCCCGCATGTACTCCTTACCTACGATGAAATCGGCGGGTACGGTCACCCGGACCATATACAGGCTCATCGAGCCGCAATGCGCGCGGTCGAATTGGCCGACAAGTGGAAAGTCTCCAAGGTCTATTGGAACGCGCTTCCCAAATCTGTAGTCGCCCGTGGCATTGAAGAAATGAAGAAAATTGGTACCAGTTTCTTCGGCGCCGACAGTGCGGACGACATTCCATTTGCAAAAGATGATGCACTGGTCACGGCCGTCATCGACGGAAATGAGTACGTTGATTGCAAGATGGCTGCGATGAAAGCACATGAAACTCAAATTGCCTTAGACGGTCCTTTCTTTGCCCTCTCCAATAGTCTCGGCAAGGAAGTTTGGGGTCAGGAGTACTACACGCTCGCGCAAGGAAAACCCGCTGCACCCTTTGACAAAGATGGAAGAGAAACTGACCTTTTCGCCGGAATCATTCCCTGACAATCACACTATGAAACTCGTTGGTTCATTTCTCTGGGGTGGGATTCTCGGGATAGCAGCGGTATTGCTTCACAATGCCTATGTCCCTTTCGGGATCGCCCTGGCATTACTCGGTAGCGGAATCGGAATCTGGTTGCTCGGCAAGGCGTGGGGAATGCGTCGCTACAGGGTACTCGCAGCAATTGCTTGGGCACTTATGACGTTGCGGGGCGGTTCGCCTGGGGCTGGAGGCGAACTTCTCGTTCAAGGCAACTTCGCAGGAAATGCCCTAGTGGTTGCGGGTTTTGCCATGCTCGTCATTGCAGTCACGACAAAGGTGTAGTTCAGCGCCACTGCCATTCTTGGCCAACTGGCGAGTCCTTGATAGCCAAACCCTTCTCTTGGAGAATTCCCCGCAGGCGGTCGCTCTCCTTCCAATTCTTATTTGCTCTCGCAAGATTTCGCTCGTCAAATAACTCCTTTAGCTCGGCAGTCAATTCCCTGGGAACGTCAACCCTTCCTAGATCCAAACCGAGCACCTGATCGGCAAAGAGGAAAAAGCCGGATTTCGTCTCATCGCTCAAAGTTACATCCTTGGCAATAGCGCGAATTATTTGAACGGCTTTAGGTGTATCTAGATCTTCAGATAGCGCATGTGCGATTTCCTCGTTGGACAATGGAGTTGCCGAAGGGGATTTGCTCACCAACGTCCTCCATTTACGCAAAGTCTCGTTGGCTGCCGAGATTGTCTCCCACGTGAGGTCCATCTGGCTTCGGTAGCGGTTTTCAAGAAAGACCAATCGAAGGGCGAGCGGGTCAAAGCCTTTGTCGAGGATGTCCTGGATCAGAACCACGTTGCCGGTGCTTTTGGACATCTTGCGGCCGTGAAAGAGCAAGTGCTCCCCGTGGACCCAGAGATCAACGGTTTCATTGCCGGTGGCCGCGTTTGATTGTGCACGTTCATCCTCGTGGTGGGGGAATCGCAGGTCGATTCCGCCAACGTGGACATTGACATGGCCATCAAGGAAATACAGAGACATGGCCGAACATTCGACATGCCAGCCGGGAAATCCTGGACCCCACGGGGAATCCCAGATCAATTCTGTTCGGTCCCCGGCGGCCTTCCATAGCGCCCAATCTGCGTGGAACTTCTTTCCGCCGTCATCGTGGTATTCATAACGGTGACCGGGTTTCAGAGAGTCCAGGCGATTGCCACTGAGTTGCCCGTATCCAGGAAATGAAGCGGCATCAAAGTAGACCGAATTATCACTTCCCACATAGGCATTGCCTCGCGCCATAAGTTGACTGATCAGGTCCTGCATAAGCGCGATGCTTTCGCTGGCCTTTGGGTACCTGTCGGCGGGAACGATATTGAGGAGGCGAAGGTCGGTATGAAATCGCTCCTCGTATTTCTTGGCTACCGCAAGGGGGTCGATATGTTCTGTCTTGGATTGGGCAAGTAATTTGTCTTCACCTTCGAAATCTTCACTCATGTGTCCAACATCGGTGATGTTCTGAATAATCGACACGTGGTAGCCGAACATGTGAAGAGTTCGGCGAATGAGATCTGAGAGCAAGAAGGTGCGCATATTTCCCACGTGTGCGTCTCGATAGACAGTCGGCCCGCAACAGTACATCTTCACCAAGCCGTCCGAGTCTGATACTGCCATAATTTCGCGGCTCTTTGTGTCATACAGGCGTAGCGGTAACATCAGCCTTCTCCTTTGGCAGAGTTGGACGCAAGCAGACGGTATTTGAAGGCGTGATGCAAGCTAAATCCCAATTTTTTGTACATCCCGATCGCACTGGCATTTTTTGAATCCACTTGAAGAAGGGCTTTAGTGGCACTTGATTCGCTGGCTTCTTCTAACAAGCGAGTTACTAGTTCTTTACCCAGTCCCTTACCTCGATAATCTGGGCGTACGAAAAGTCTTGTTAGGACGGTCCATTTTTCAAAATTCGCCGTTCTCCCAGCAGCAACGAGTTCGCCGTCGACTCTAAGTGCTGCATAGATTGCCGGGTACCTCTCCATGATCGCTCGTGCACCTTCATCTTTCTGAAGACGGATCCACTCATCACTTGGCGCGTGGGAGAATTCCCATTGGCCATTACTCACACGTGCGCTTTGAACAGCCGGAATATCGGCGACCATGACATGGACAACGACCTTCTCCTCCCATCCCTGACTCTCAAGAAGTGCATCTAGCTCGACGTAGGTGGGGAGGGCGATGTGAATGGTGGGGGTGAGATTTCGTTCTCTGTAAAAATCCACGACCTTGTTGATCGCCTCTCCCGTCTCAACATGTGGGTCGCCGAGGGCAAGGGCCGAATTCGCTCGCATTGTGAATTTGCCTGTTGCACGAAGCACCCAATCCCCGAGTGAGACTTGCTCGGCGGCCGGCCACGTAGCGGAGGCAGCTCGCTCGATCTCTTCGATGCGAAGCGAAAGCGGAGAACCTTTGCCAGCGCGGTCAACGCGTGGTTGTATCTTTCGCCAGAGGGCGATTCGATCGGGTTCAAAACTCACCACTAAGCCATCGCGTTTTCTCACCGTAGTTGGCGACTCCAGTATCCCGACGATATCCCTGTAGCCCCCAGCGGGGTCGTGCATTCGAATCGTCATCCGCTGGCCGACGTCCTCAATTCCAGGTCGATCCGTAGATGGCGTGAGAGGCATGACACAACGATAACTTGGCCAGCGCGGGCAGGGGAGTGCCAAAATCGGCGCTTACGAGCCGTGGGGATTAGAATGACGGCACTGACCACATGGAGGATTGCCTTGACGTACATAATTGCAGAGCCTTGTATCGATGTGAAGGATAAGTCTTGCATCGAAGAGTGCCCGGTGGATTGCATCTATGAGGGCACTCGCATGCTCTACATACAACCCGATGAGTGCGTGGATTGCGGTGCCTGCGAACCCGTCTGCCCAGTCGAGGCGATCTATTATGAGGATGATGTCCCGGCTCAGTGGAAAGATTATTCCAAGGTCAACACCGAGTTTTTTGTTGAACTGGGATCTCCAGGCGGTGCGAGCAAAGTCGGCATCACAGATTCCGACCACCCCATTGTCGCCGCAGCTCCTCACAAAGAAGAGTAAGAGGTTCGCAGCTGATACTGCCTGACTTTCCGTGGGACGCATTGGCACCTTTTGGCCATCGCGCTCGCCAACATCCACGGGGAATAGTTGACCTCTCCGTCGGAACACCGGTGGATCCGACTCCTGAATTCATCCAGGACGCACTTCGTGAAAATACAAACGCACCTGGATATCCACTTACTGCTGGAACCCAAGAACTACGAGACGCGATTCGCGAATGGGCGATTCATCGATTGGGGGCAAGTGGCGAATTTGATGTTCTGCCGTTAATTGGTTCTAAGGAATTGGTCGCTTGGCTGCCCACACTCCTTGAAGCTAAGAGCGTGCTTTACCCCGAAATTGCTTATCCCACCTATAGGGTCGGTGCGATCCTGGCATCGGCCATCGGTACGCCAGTTTCGGTGGATCCGGCGATGTGGCCAGATGCCGATCTTGCGTGGATCAACTCGCCTTCAAATCCCACTGGTCGTGTCCACTCTGAAGAGGAATTGAAGGCTGTAATCAACTGGGCTAGGGCTTCGAATTCGGTAGTCGCCTCAGATGAGTGCTATTTGGAATTTGGCCACTCCGTTGAGCCGGTTTCGATACTTGGACTGACTGGCGGAGATAACAAGAATATCCTTGCAGTGCACTCGTTATCCAAGCGCTCATCCATGGCTGGCTATCGTGCGGGCTTCGCTATTGGCGATGCCGATTTGATTGCTAAATTGCGAGAGGTTCGGAAGCACGCTGGGATGATCGTCTCTTTGCCTGTTCAGAAAGCAATGATTGCTGCCCTTTCTGATGATGTACATGTTGCTGAACAACGACAAAAATACAACTCACGCCGCGAGAGGTTGGCACCAGCGTTGCAGAGCGCTGGGTTTGAAATCGAAGAATCGCATGCGGGTTTGTACATATGGTGCACCCAGCACGAACCGGATTGGGATTCGATTTCTTGGCTGGCAGAACTCGGGATCCTCGCTACCCCCGGTCATTTCTATGGCGCCAAAGGTGATCACCATATTCGAGTTGCATTGACCGCTACGGATGCAAACATTGGTGAAGCAGTCACCAGACTTACTCAAGCTTGCTTGTAGTCTGGCGCGGTGAGTGAAAACAAGGTGTTTCCTTCGCCGGTCTTAATGCAAGATGGTGTCACGCTTCGTTGCCTTCGAAAATCTGATGCGACCCAAATTGCGGTGGCCGGTGATGATGCCGAAACTCAGAAGTGGCTCCCACTTCCAACGCCCTACACAATCGAGGATGCAAACTACTTTATAGATGAGATTGCGGTCGCGACCCTCGCGGCAGGTACCGGCATCGTTTTTGCAGTAGAGCAAGACGACATGTTCGTTGGTTGCATAGACGTCAAACGTGCCGAGTGGCTAAACGGAACTTGCGAGATTGGCTATTGGACGATGCCAGAACACCGGGGTCGCGGTTTCATGTCGCAGGCTCTCGACATACTCAGTAAATGGGTACTTCTCGAGCAAGGTTTCGCCAGGGCTGAAGTGAGAATCGCGGTTGAAAACCTTTCGTCCCAAAGGGTTGCAGAAAAGGCGGGTTTCATTCGAGAAGGAATTGCTCGTCAGGCCGGCAGAGTACATAGTGGTCGTGTTGACCTCGTCATCTATTCAAGAGTGTCCAGCGATTTGAGCAACTAATGGGAATAGGGAGGAAGTTGTGATCGCACCTATTGTTGATTTTTCTTGGTTGAACGAACATCGGAGAGAAGTGGTGTTGGTGGATTCACGTTGGTATTTGGACGGACGTTCTGGTCGCGACGCCTACGAACAGGGGCATATTCCTGGTGCTGTGTTTATCGATCTAGATACATGGCTTTCTGGCCACGGGGACGCAGATGTCGGAAGACACCCATTGCCTGAACCGTCGCTTTTTGCAGAAGGAATGTCGAAGAGTGGAATCGGTGACGGTGCTACGGTCGTGGCCTATGACGATGCCGGCGGCGTCATTGCAGCGCGCCTGGTGTGGATGTTGCGCGCTCTGGGAGAAAGTTCCGCGCTTTTGGATGGCGGATTGCAGAACTACAAAGGAGATTTGGAAGTGGGTTCCCAGAAGCCTGCGAAAACTGATTTTTCAGAGCGGCGTTGGCCGCAATCTCGCATAGCCACCATCGACGAAGCCTGTGACACCGAAAATATTGTTCTAGATGCTCGCAACCGCGATCGCTACCAGGGCGAGAACGAACTAGTAGATCCTCGTGCCGGTCATATCCCAGGTGCCCTCAATGTCCCTTGTCGTGAAAATCTCAATACTGACGCCACTTTCTTGCCGGCCGACGTTCTTCGCCGGCGTTTTGAAGATGCCGGGGTCAAAGAGGGCAGGGACGTGATTTCCTATTGCGGCTCCGGGGTCACTGCATGCCACAACTTATTGGCAATGGAATTCGTGGGTTTGGGACAAGGAAGGTTGTTTCCAGGATCGTGGTCCCAGTACAGCCATGCGGTCGATTGCCCTGTTTCTACGGGAAGTGAACCTCAGTAGACTCAACGAATCATGGCGCAAGCAATCCTCTTGGTCGGCGGGTTTGGGACTCGGTTAATGCCCTTAACCCGCAACGTTCCCAAGCCGATGCTGCCAGTTGCTGGACTGCCTGTTACTGAACATCAATTGGTGACGGCTCGGCGCGCAGGTATCACTTCTCTGGTTCTGGCGACCTCATACCTTTCGGAGGTATTTATCCCTTATTTTGGGGATGGATCACGCTGGGGGATGAAACTTCAATATGCCGTGGAAGCGGAACCGTTGGGCACGGGTGGCGCGATCAGAAATGCTGCGCAACTGCTCACAAATGACGAATCGATCGTAATATTCAACGGTGATGTCCTGAGTTCACACGACCTAGCCCGTCAAATCCAGTTGCATGAGTCTTTGGATGCTGATGTGACAATGCACCTGACTCATGTAGCCGATGCGCGGGCTTACGGATGCGTCCCCGTAGATGGGGACGGTCGCGTAACAGCTTTTCTTGAGAAGATGGAAAACCCAGTTGCCGACACTATTAACGCAGGGTGTTATGTTTTCAACTCGCGAGTAATCGACCAAATACCCGTAGGAAAAGTGGTGAGCATCGAACGGGAAATTTTTCCGGGATTGATTGACCAAGGCCGAGCCGTTTATGGCGTGGTGGATGATTCTTACTGGATCGATATCGGTACACCCTCAGCCCTCTTGCAGGGCTCGATAGATGTAGTACGAAATACTGCGAATTCCGCTGTTTTGGATTCGGTACGCCTAGAATATAGATCCCATGATTACGTGGCACACGAAGGCGCGGTCATCGAGCCGGGGTCAATAATCACTGGGGGTTCAGCCATTGGACGGGGAGTCCACGTTGGCGCAGGCGCCTTGGTCGATGGCTCGATCATTTGCGATAGTGCGAAGGTCTTAGCGGGTGCACAAATTCGCAACTCTTTTGTCGCCGCAGGGACGACTGTTTCCGGGCAGTTAAATGTTCATGATTCCTATATTTCGCGGGAGGAGATTTCGAGTCTTCTGCCCTTATAGCGTGAAATTAAATGTAGGTAAAGGCGAAAAATGACTTGACTTAATTGACTTACACGCGTGTAATTCACTTATTGGATATGCGCCTGCGCGCCTTCCGACCATTTTTCCAAGGTAATGACCAGGTTAAGATATTGAAGGAGTGTAGGAATGTCAGATATTCGACCTGATGGTCCCAACATCCAACTCGTCAGCGGTGATACCGTTGAACTTTCGTGGCAGGAGCGCTCACTTTGTGCCCAGACTGACCCCGAGGCCTTCTTTCCTGAGAAGGGCGGTTCAACTCGTGAGGCAAAGCGAGTATGCATGTCCTGTGATGTTCGCGGCGAATGTTTGGATTATGCCCTCGCCCATGATGAGCGCTTTGGAATCTGGGGCGGCTTGTCCGAACGCGAACGTCGTCGCCTTAAGCGTCGTCCCGCCTAAACCGCGGACGGGCAGTCTTAATGGCTGACTCCGCAATCGACAGCCATCACGTCACGGCGATCCTTGTCGTTCATGATGGCGCGATGTGGCTACCTGAAGTGGTGGCCTCACTGGCATCACAGACTCGACCAATTGACTACACCTTTGCCGTAGACACAGGTTCCGAGGATGCATCGTTAAAACTGCTTAAAAATGCCCGCGTTGCCTCGGTCTCTCTGCCTCGCGATACGGGCTTTGGGGAGGCTGTTTCTGCCGGCCTAGGGAGTTTTCCAAATCGCTTTGGTGCCAATGAATGGATCTGGTTGATCCATGATGACTGCGCGCCCCAGCCCGGCGCCCTTGAAGCACTACTCAATGCTGTCGACAACAGGCCCCAGGTTGCAATTGCCGGACCCAAATTGCGCGGTTGGTATGACCGTACCCATCTCCTTGAAGCCGGAGTGAGCATTGCCAACAATGGTGCTCGCTGGACGGGCCTTGAGCCGCACGAGTACGACCAGGGCCAACATGACGGGATTCGAGAAGTCCTGGCAGTAAGTACCGCCGGAATGTTGATACGCCGAGAAGTATTTGAAGAACTTGGCGGCTTCGACCCAAACTTGACGCTTTTTCGTGACGATGTCGATCTAGGTTGGCGTGCACATGTGGCCGGACATAAGGTCATCGCGGTTACAGAGGCTGTCGCATTTCATGCCGAAGCCGCCGCATCGGAGAGACGCGAACTTAATGTCAAAAGTGGAATATTCCGGCGACCGCTGATCCTGGACCGGCGTAACGCTGCATATGTGCTGCTTACAAATTCTTCATGGTGGCTGCTTCCTTGGCTATCGATGCAACTTCTGGCAAGTGCGATGATTCGCGCTGCGGGCTATTTCCTAGCCAAACTTCCCGGCTATGCCTCCGATGAAGTGCTAGCAGTGGCCCTTTTGCTCATCCGGCCAGGGGTGATCTTGGAAGCGCGGAAAATTCGCCGCAAACATCGCCTGATTTCGGCGCGGGTCGTGTCTTCCTACATTCCACCGCGTTGGTCCCAACTTCGACTCGGAATTTTGCGAGCCAGCGAGGCGCTTCGACATAGTCTCCTGCCACCATCTCCCGAACCTTCCGGCGCACTTGACGCGCCCACCGATGAAGAGGATCTACTGACTCCGACACCGACGAGTCTTTGGCGGTCAGCATTTCTGCGCCCTGAAATCTCAGGAGTGCTTTTTCTTCTCACCATCACTTCCATCTGGTCGAGTCATCGTTATGGCTCACTTGTGGGTGGAGCGCTCCCGAGCACGCCAGTAGGGGCAAGTGATTTATGGAGTCGATATGGCGAGTCATGGCACCAGATAGGAATGGGAAGTTCTTCGGCAACCCCCACCTGGGTAGCAATTCTGGCACTGCTGTCAACGATCTTTCTCGGGAAAGCTGTTGCCCTAGTTGTCTTTCTATTCTGGGCAGCACCTCTCCTTTTCATGTGGTCGATGCATTCGTTGCTCCGAAAACTTTCGCAGAACTCGTGGCTAATAATGGGCGCCAGCCTCGCTTACGCCCTTTCCCCAGTGGCGGTTGCGTCAATAAATTCTGGCAGGTTGGGGACGATGGCTGCTTTGATTATTGGTCCGCGACTTGTGGGCTTCCTTAAACGGGTGAAAAAAATCGAAGATCTTCGTTGGCGTACAATTTTTGGTTTCAGCCTCCTGGTCGGGACACTGACCGCTTTCAGCCTCCAGGCCTATGTTGGGATAGTTTTCATTTACTGTCTTGGAGTTGTTGGAGATATTCGAGGCCATCGAAATCGTGCCAATCGAAATCTGCTTTTCAGCCGACTCAGCAAGAGAGCGACTCTGGTTTTCACTCCGCTTCTTCTCTGTCTGCCCTGGTCATTTGAAGCCCTTCTCCACCCCAGCCGTTTCTTGCTGGAGCCTGGTCTTCTTATTCCAGGAGGCGGGCCAAATCTTGCTTTCCTCGCAAATCCTGGTGGCCCAGGATCCCTTCCCTGGTGGGTGATCAGCCCAGTGACTCTGGTTTTGATCATCGCGAGTGTGTCCTCTGGCATGGCTCGCAAGTTTGCTGAGGCAGGTCTCTTCTTTCTGCTCACGGCAACCTTCCTGAGCGTTCTTTCAATTTCGGGGCATTCAAGTGCCAACGGCGAGGCACTATGGACTGGTTCGTTGTTGGCTTATGCGACTATCGCGGCGCTTTGCGCAGGCGTGGTGATCCTTAATGGATTGCGCCAAAAATTGGTAAATGTGAGATTTCACTATCGTCACATCCTTGCCGGTTTGGCTATTGCAGCAACGCTGGTTTACAGCCTTTCGGCTTCGACTTGGGTTATCACCGCTGGAGCACGATCACCAGTTCATGCCAACGCGCCCTCAATCTTGCCACCGTTCTTAGCTTTGACTCCTGGTGTAAAGACATTGGTACTTCGAAATATTTCTATCGGAAAGACTGAGACGTTCTCATTCTTCATCGCGAGAGAGAGCGATGCGATGCTGGGAGACCCTGACTTGGCACCTGGCAACTCTCCTGACGTGGAAAGCGCGGTTCGGGAGATTGTCGACGGAACAGGAATCAACAGCAGTAAGGTCCTGGCGGGCTACGGAATTAAATATCTTTTCATGAAGAATCCTGTCGACACGCAACTCGCTAGAGCCGTGGATGGTCTTGGGGGATTCATTCGCAATTCCTCAACACAAGCGGGAGTGGTCTGGCGGGTAGCCGGAATCAGCGATCGCCTCATTTTTACCGATGCTGCCGGTAAGTCCGTAGCCCTGCGAACTGGAGACATATCGGCCCGCGTTGCCAGCCCCGGGGCTGGGACGCTGACCCTGGCAGAGAATTACGACAACTCCTGGCAAGTGATTCAAAACGGAAAGCGGTTGATTCGCTCAAAGAATTCTTATGGATTGCCACAGTTTGCAGTTCATCAAGCAGGGGAGTTCTCCCTCATTCATGACGGCACTTCTAGGAGAGCGTGGCTTTCACTTGAAATGATCATCTTCCTCACCGTTCTACTAATGATCGTTCCGAGCGGACGTCGTCGCGGACAAATTGCCCTTGAGGAATTAACATGAAAATCAAGCGCGCTTTAGTACTTGTCGGAATCATTCTTTTCACCCTCGTGGCGAGCAATTTCCTCACGACAAGTGGAGTGAACCTTAAATTCTCTCAAAACTATCCCGCCGTCGTCTGCCCACCCACAGACACCCAGGTCAGCTCTCAGGTTTCTATCGCTTCGAAGAAGACTCCTTTCCGAAGGATCGTCGGAAAATCAACAGCGCTATTGCCTATTAAGACCACTCGCTATTTCATAACTAAGGACGCCATTCTTCTAGACCAAGGAGAGGTGAGCTCGCTAACGTGGCAAAACCTCTCGGGAGTCTGGGCAGGATCTACATTGTGTCGGGCGCCGCAGGGAGACCAATGGTTTGTTGGAGGAACTGCAGATGTCACGGGGAAGGGTCGTCTCTATGTGGTCAATAGTGGTCTAAGCGATGCGATTGTCGATGTAGCGGTGTGGACGGAAGTTGGAGCCCAGCCTGGGAAGGTTCTGACTGTTCCCGCCAATTCATCTTCACGGGTCTCCCTTGACCAACTCGCCACGGGAGCCTCTCGCCTTACCATCCGAGTGACAGCTCGATCTGGACGTGTAAATGCTTTTTTGATCGACGAACGAGCTAAAGGGTTGAAAACGTTGGGCGGGGATTCGGTCAACTCGGTGGACTTCCCGCGGACAGATCTTGTCCTTTCGGGAATTCCACAACAGGCAATCAAAGGCGTAGGTGGACCGCACACGCTGAGGATTTTAGTGCCGGGCAATGTTAATGCGAACATTCGAGTGGATTCAATATCCAAAGACGGCGTATTTGTCCCTGTTGGTTTGGATGGCAGGGACGTACCGCACGGCCGGGTTGTGGACATTTCCTTGAGTTCCACCATCGCTTATAGCGCCTTCTCTCTTCGTATCCGATCCGACCAACCGCTCGTTGCCGGTGTCTACACACCACTGAAAATAAAGAACCTTCAAGATATCGTGTGGAATTCTGCAAGCCCTCAGCTGGTACCAATGACCATGGCACTGACTGGATTGGCTCCGACTTTGATATTCACTGGCGACACAATCGATTTGGTTGTCGCCACTCGTCTTGTGACAGGGCGCATCAAGACTGCCCACGTCGTCGGAAGCGACGCTGTGATCTGGAGGGTTCCCGACAAGGCGCAGTCGATCACCATCTCAAATATCAAATCCGAAGTTGCGGGCAGTGGATTAATCTCCTCGGCCAGCGGCGCAGGTTCTTTTCCTCTGGCGGTCGGCAGTACTGTGGCGAGAGCTGCCATTCCCGTTGCCGACATCGCCGTTATTAATCGTTAGCACACGGGTCATTGCAGAAGAAAACGAGTTCTTCCCACTAGCCTTTGAGGCATGACATCTCGCATTGGTCGCGTTTGCTCTCGCGGAGGGTGCCGTCGCAAGGCGGTTATGACTCTTACTTACGTGTATGCAGATTCGGTTGCGGTGGTGGGACCTTTGGCAACATTTGCAGAACCTCACGCCTACGATCTATGCGAGATTCACGGTGAACGACTTACGGTGCCAAATGGGTGGAGCTTCATCCGGCAAGAGCGCACGGGCACAGAACCTGGTCCAACAGATGAAGATCTCATGGCGATTGCCGATGCCGTTCGAGAGATTGCCCTGCCTGCCAAAGCCCCCGAAGAGCCAACTGCTCAGTTAGGCATCCAAGGCCTTGGCCGACGCGGACATTTGCGCGCCGTTCGTTCGTAGCCATGAGTGATTTCACATCGCCAGATATCTTCAAAGCCTATGACATTCGCGGTTTGGCTGAGACTGAAATAACTCCGGATTTTGCTTTTCGGGTTGGATTGGCATTTGCTCGATTCCTTGAACAAGAGCGCGAACCAGCGACCATTGTTATCGGCGAAGACATGCGCCCTTCTTCCCCGATATTGGCTGACGCGTTTTCGGCAGGTGTTGCATCAAATGGAATGGATGTCATCAGAATCGGGCTGGCATCAACTGACATGCTCTATTTTGCCTCCGGTACATTGAATATGCCTGGTGCGATGTTTACTGCAAGCCACAACCCTGCCGAATACAACGGGATCAAATTGTGCAAGAGCGGGGCTCGCCCGATTGGTAAGGAGTCTGGTTTGGCGAGGATCGAACGCGAAGTTATCGAGGGAAGTCCGATCAGCATGCGCTCGGTTGGGAGGCAAACTCGGCGAAATATGCTAGATGACTACGTCCAGCATTTACTTTCATTAGTGGACGTGACTGAGATCCGTCCGTTGAAGATCGTAATTGATGCCGGCAACGGGATGGCTGGATTCACCGCCAAGCCTGTATTTGAGCGACTCAATGTTGAACTTGTTGGATTGTATTTTGAGTTAGATGGGACGTTCCCGAACCATGATGCGAATCCCATTGATCCTGCCAATCTTCGAGATTTGCAGAAGGCTGTTCTCAAACACAAAGCGGATATTGGTCTAGCTTTCGATGGAGATGCAGATCGTTGCTTCTTGGTGGACGAAAGAGGGGAGATCGTCAACCCTTCGACGTTGATGGGACTGATTTCGGCACGCGAACTGTCGAAGTATCCGAAATCCAGTGTCATCTACAACTTGATCTCTTCGCGGTCGGTTGCCGAGATCGTCAAGGAGAACGGCGGCACGGCCATACGTAGTCGGGTCGGTCACTCATACATTAAGAAATTGATGGCCGATACAGGCGCAGTTTTCGGAGGAGAACATTCTGGCCATTTCTACTTTCGAGATTTCTGGTGTGCTGATTCAGGGATGCTCGCGGCACTTCACGCCGTGGCCGCTCTGGGTACTCAAGCCAGCCCGCTATCCAAAATATTGAAAAAATACCAGCGGTACTTTGCCAGCGGAGAAATCAATTCGACGGTTTCCGACCCCGTCTCGATCCTTGCCCGAGTGGAAGAGTCGTACCGTAACAAAAATGGAGTGACTTTGGACTACCTCGACGGCCTAACGGCCGAGGCCGATGCCTGGTGGTTCAACTTGCGCCTATCGAATACTGAGCCTCTTCTACGGTTAAATATTGAGGCAAAAACCCAAGCCCGTTTGAAGCGGGTAGGGGATGAGGTTCTGACTCTCATTCGCCGCTGAGATGTGCCCTTCCTAGGCTGACCAAGTACCCTTAGCGGTCTTAGTACCATTTCCTAGAAGGGGTCTTTTCGTGAGTTCATCCACCGTCACAATTCCGCAACATGAGATTGCCGATGCAACCCGTGCCTCAGAGGGCCGAAAGCGGATCGAATGGGCCGAGCGGAATATGCCGGTACTTGCTCAAATTCGTGAGCGCTTTGTAAAGAGCCAACCATTTACAGGTGTCCGTATCGCGGCATGTATGCACGTCACAACAGAGACGGCGAATTTGATGCGTACCCTCAAAGCCGGCGGAGCAGAAATAGCACTGTGTGCTTCAAATCCGCTTTCGACTCAAGATGATGTCGCTGCAGCACTGGTGCACGAATACGGAATCAGCGTTTTTGCAAGAAACGCAGTTGATCGCGAAGGTTATTACTCACACATCAACGCTGCATTGGATATCGCTCCTCATCAGGTATTTGACGACGGCTGCGACCTTGTGAACACCTTGCACACCACACGCAAAGAACTCATCCCGGGGATCACTGGTGGATGTGAAGAGACCACGACGGGTGTTATCAGGCTCAGCCAAATGGCAAAAGATGGCGCTTTGAAGTTTCCGATGATCGCGGTCAATGACACTGATACAAAGCACATGTTCGACAACCGCTATGGAACCGGACAATCCAGCCTTGACGCACTATTTCGAGCGACCAACTTTCTTCTGGCAGGACGAATTCTTGTTGTCGCTGGCTTTGGCTATTGCGGTAAAGGAGTGGCCGAGCGAGCAAAGGGAATGGGCGCCGACGTCATTGTTACTGAAATCAACCCGACAAAGGCGCTCGACGCGATGATGCAGGGCTATCGCGTCATGCCCATGATCGATGCGGCCAAGGTAGGCGATGTATTCATTACCGTAACCGGCAATCGAGATGTACTTCGAGAGGAACATTTCTTGGTTATGAAAGACGGTGCGATCATGGCTAACTCTGGCCATTTTGATATCGAGATTGATGTTTCGTGGTTGGAGCAGAAAGCGACGAAGAAGAATTCAAAGATCCGTCATCAAACTGACGAGTACGTGATGGACGATGGACGCCGCCTGCTTCTATTGGCAGAGGGTCGCTTGGTAAATCTTGGCGCTGCCGAAGGGCACCCAGCAGCAGTAATGGATATGTCTTTTTCGGATCAGGCGCTGACGGCTGAATGGCTTGTTGCCAATGCACAGGACTTGCCAGCAGGCCTGCACGAAGTGCCAGAGCACATCGATCTTGAAGTTGCCAAGCTGAAGCTCCAAAGCATGGGGGGGCGAATTGACACCCTCACCCCAGCACAAGATATGTACCTCAACTCATGGGAACACGGTAGCTAATGACCCTGGTAATGGTCGTCGATGATGACCAGGACCTTGCCGAAATGCTCGGCATTGTTTTGACTAGCGCCGGAATCGACGTGGACTTGGTTAGTCGCGGAGATGAAGTTCTCGAAGTCTTTCGCGCCAACCCGCCTGATCTGGTCCTGCTCGACGTCATGTTGCCAGGACTTAACGGCATTGAAGTCTGTCGTTTAATTCGGGCAGAATCGATGGTGCCGATTGTGATGTTGAGTGCGAAAGGCGACACCCTTGATGTTGTCGAGGGACTGGAAGCGGGCGCAGATGACTACATGATCAAGCCGTTCAAGCATCCGTCAGAACTTGTCGCTCGAATTCGCACGCGACTTCGTCGCTCTTCTGCCGGGCTTTCTGGACGACTTACCTTGGCTGATTTGGCGATCGATCTTGTGGCTCATCAGGTCACGCGCGGCGGAAAGGTCATTGCGCTCACGCGCTTGGAGTTCGATCTCCTTGTGGCCCTTGCAAAGGAGCCGAGAAGAGTCTTTACGCGCGATGCGCTTCTAAGCGAAGTTTGGGGCTATCGTCATTCCACCGACACGCGTTTGGTAAACGTTCACGTCCAAAGGCTTCGCGCGAAAGTCGAACACGATGCGGAAAATCCTGAGATCGTTGTGACTGTTCGCGGAGTTGGATACAAAGCGGGAGTAACAGGCGGATTGTGAAATGACTCGCTCAATTCGGGTCGCCCATTTTCGGAATTCTCTCGCATTTAAAGTAATTTTCTCCACCGTTCTGCTCTGTCTGGGGGTGGTGTGGCTCACAGGGTCAGCCCTGTACGCGCAACTTTCTGAAGGCATTCGCAAAGTCAAAGTGGAATCATCGGTTGCGGAAACACGCTCGGCCATTTTTAATGCACAATACCGAATAATCCTTGCGTCAGATTCGGAAGCAAAGGCGATCAAGCAGATTGTTGACGACATTATTGTGAATTCTCCGAGTGTGATTGGTACCGCCATTAATGGGCGGGAAGTTGCACTGCTGAGAACGGCACCAACGCTCAAGGGCGTAGTTGACTACCAACGGACATCCAATGACATGTTGGTCTCATCGATACCGCAAGAATTGCGCAGCCGCGTTGAGAAGGGCATCTCGACCCAATGGTCGGAAACCGTCATTCGATATTCGGATGCATCCCATGTTCCCGCGTTGGCAGTGGGGGAGAAGATCACGATTCCCAACGCAGGTGCATATGAAATGTACTTGCTCTTTAGCTTGGTGAGTCAAAATGCGACTCTCGACCTGTTGAGTCGTTCGCTTTTCTTTACAGGCTTAGCCCTGCTCTTGTTGATCGCACTCATTACATCATTGGTCGTGCGACAGATCGTTCGGCCCGTGCGCGAGGCAGCGAGGATTGCTGAGGGTTTCACCGCCGGAGACCTTGGCCAACGCATGCAGATAAAAGGCAAGGACGAAATTGCACGGCTCGGGACTGCTTTCAACGAAATGGCGCTCTCACTTCAGGACCAAATCACGCGTTTGGAGAATCTATCTCGAGTCCAACAACGCTTCGTATCTGATGTATCCCATGAACTCAGGACTCCTCTTACGACCTTACGAATGGCTTCTGAGATAATTCACTCCTCCCGCGATCAATTCGATCCAAACATCGCCCGTAGTGCCGAGTTGCTGGTTGCCCAGATCGATCGCTTTGAGAGACTTTTGGAAGACCTTCTTGAAGTGAGTCGTTTCGATGCCGAAGTGGCCATTCTTGAAAGCGTTGAATTTGACATGGTTGCTTTGTTGGCGAAATGTATTTCCGATCTCTCCCTTCTTGCGAAGGAACGAGCCACGACCATCGACCTCACGTATTCCGGGGAGCCAGTCTTGATCCACGCTGATGTGCGACGAGTCGAACGCGTCCTGCGAAACCTGTTGACCAATGCCATCGAGTATTCGGATTCAAAGCCCGTAAAAGTTCGGATTGCGGCGTCAGAGGATGAAGTTGCAGTCGGAGTGCGTGACTACGGCGTTGGCCTGGAAGAATCATCGGCATACAGAGTATTTGATCGGTTTTGGCGCGCAGATCCATCGAGAGCACGGGTACGCGGCGGCACCGGACTGGGACTTTCCATCGCGCTAGAAGACGCAAGGCTTCATAACGGCGAACTAGAAGCGTGGGGTAGGCCTGACAAGGGTGCACACTTCGTGCTCACTCTTCCAAGGCAGGCGGGGGGAGAAGTTCTCACCCGACTTATTCGACTTCAACCAGAGGACTATCCATCCACATATAGCTAGGAAATTCTCGCGCCACTCTTGGTATCGCTCGAAACTTGGTTGGTGAGAATTCATGAGGGCTTACTGGAATTGGTTTTCCCGGACCGCTGCCTTGGATGTGGCGCCCCTCAAAAAGATCTGTGCAGAAGTTGCATCAGAGAACTTCGATTACAAAATTTCCGAAGTCAGAGTGGTTCGACACCAGTTTTCTCTTCAATTCAATACGGAAATAGGGCGAGCCATATCCTTTTGGCCGCCAAGGAGGATGGAGTGCAGAAAGCCGACGATATTCTTTTGGCTGCTCTTGCTCATTCTTTTCATTCCGCAACGAAGGCATTTGGCATTCGTCCAGCACTAGTTCCGATTCCCCACCGTAAGCAAGCATTAAGGCGACGTGGAAGGAATTTCGTTGGTGAGATCACCGACCGTCTGGCAGTTATGGAAGGGCTTCCTGTGCGAAGCATCATTGGACACAATCGGAAAGTCAGAGATCAGTCGCTTCTTGGTGCATCCTCGCGTTTTGGGAATCTATCTGGCGCCATGAGCGTCATACGTCATTGCGGTCGGCCATGCGAGGTATTCGTCGTGGATGATTTGATTACGACTGGTGCCACCATGGGGGAGGCTGTGAGAACGCTGGAAAAAGCCGGGTTTCACGTCGTTGCAGCGGTTACCGCCCTCGTGGCTCTTCCCCTACGATAGGGCAATGAGTTGGGGCACTTCCCCCTTTAAGCGCCGATTCGCGTGAGTATGAGAAAGGTTGCGGCATGCCAGCATTTTTAGATCGAATTCTGCGGGCAGGTGAAGGGCGAACCATCCGTGAATTGGGAAAGGTCGCCACGGTCGTCAATAGTCACGAGGCAGAAATCTCCGCTCTCGACGATGAGGCATTGCGAGGTATGACCGGCAAGTTCAAGGCACGACTTACCAACGGTGAGACACTGGATGACCTGTTACCCGAGGCCTTTGCCGTTGTGCGCGAAGCTGCTAAGCGAACCCTTGGCCAGCGACACTACGATGTTCAGCTCATGGGTGGCACCGCATTGCACCGTGGGAATATTGCTGAAATGCGGACTGGTGAAGGAAAGACCCTCGTTGCTACTTTGCCTTCCTACCTCAACGCCCTGGCCGGTCGCGGCGTACACGTCGTAACGGTCAACGATTATCTTGCGGAACGCGATAGCGAGTGGATGGGTCGCATTCACAGATTCCTCGGGCTAACAGTTGGAGTAATTCTAGGATCCATGGATCCCTCTGCGCGCCGCATCGCATACGCAGCTGATATCACGTACGGGACCAACAACGAGTTTGGTTTTGATTACCTTCGCGACAATATGGCATGGACTCTGGACGAGTGTGTTCAACGCGATCACTACTTCGCTGTGGTGGATGAAGTCGACTCCATTCTTATCGATGAGGCGCGTACGCCTTTGATCATCAGTGGACCAGCTGATAAGGCCACTAAGTGGTATGTAGAGTTTAATACGATCGCCCAGAAGCTCGTCCGTGATGTGCACTACGAAGTTGATGAGAAGAAGCGCACCTCTGGAATTCTCGAAGAGGGCGTCACTAAAGTTGAGGAATTGCTCGGTATCAATAATCTCTACGAATCTGCCAACACACCCCTGATCAGCTATCTCAACAACGCAGTTCGGGCGAAGGAGTTGTTTAAGCGCGACAAAGACTATGTTGTCATGAACGGTGAACTTCTAATCGTCGATGAACACACTGGCCGCATACTGGCTGGTCGCCGCTACAGCGAAGGCATGCACCAAGCCCTGGAGGCGAAAGAGCGTATTGAGATCCAAGATGAGAACCAAACTCTTGCCACAATTACGCTACAAAACTACTTCCGTCTCTACGAAAAGATCTCGGGGATGACCGGTACCGCCATGACCGAAGCTGCCGAATTTATGCAGATTTACAAACTCGGCGTGGTTCCGATTCCGACAAACCGTGAAATGATCCGCGCAGATCAGGCCGATCTTGTTTATAAATCGGAAATAGGAAAATTTGCTGCCGTTGCTCAAGACATTGTTGAGCGGCACCGCAAGGGACAGCCGGTTCTAGTTGGTACTGTCAGCGTGGAAAAATCGGAGGAACTCTCGGCGGTCCTTAAGAGAAATGGCGTCGCCCACGAGGTTCTCAATGCAAAACACCACGAGCGAGAAGCCGCCATCATTGCAAGGGCGGGAGCCGTTGGCGCAGTAACTGTCGCGACCAACATGGCAGGCCGTGGTACTGACATCATGCTTGGTGGAAATCCAGAGTTCATGGCAGATTTCGAGTTGCAACGGCAGGGACTTTCGCCGGTGGATACACCTGAGGAGTACGAGTTGGCTTGGCCGGCTGAATTGGCCAAACAGAAGGCTGCAGTTGCCGCCCAACACGAAGAAGTAATCGCCCTAGGTGGCCTCTATGTTCTTGGAACAGAGCGTCACGAATCTAGACGTATTGACAATCAGTTGCGTGGGCGTTCTGGTCGGCAGGGCGATCCCGGAGAGTCGCGTTTCTACCTATCGTTACAAGATGACCTGATGCGTCGATTCAATTCAGGAATGGTCGAACGCTTCTTGTCAGCCGCTGGAATTCCAGAGGACACACCTATTGAATCCAAAATGGTCAGCAACGCGATTCGCTCCGCACAAACTCAAGTTGAATCGCAGAACTTTGAAATTCGCAAAAACGTATTGAAATACGACGACGTTCTAAATCGCCAACGCCAAGTAATTTATGGCGAACGACGATTGGTTCTTGAGGGCAAAGACATTCAAGACCAAGTGCAGACATTTTTGAAAGATACGTTGTCGGCTTACGTTTTAGCTGCCACTTCTAGCGGTTACGCCGAAGATTGGGATCTTGAGACTCTCTGGACTGCGCTCAAGGCGCTCTATCCGATTACCTTTACGATTGAGGACTTGGATAAGGAGCTTGGCTCTCGAGTCGCGTTAGATGCTGACTACTTGGAACAGAGAGTTATTGACGACGCGCTGTTGGCCTATGTGGCACGCGAGGAGTTCCTTGGTTCCGAGGTCATGCGCGAACTAGAACGCAAGATCTTACTTTCCGTACTTGATAGAAAATGGCGTGAGCACCTTTATGAAATGGATTATTTGCAGGAGGGAATTGGCCTGCGAGCAATGGCGCAGCGCGACCCCCTTGTTGAATATCAGAATGAAGGCTTCGAGCTTTTCTCCGCGATGATGGATGCGATCAAGGAAGAAATTGCTGGCTATCTCTTTAACATTGAGGTGACGATCGAGGAGAACGGCAACGAAGTCACAGGAAAGGGCCTCGAAGAGCCTTCTGCTCCCAGCGAGCTTCAATATTCGGCTCCCGATGAAAATGGTGCCAGTGTTTCTGGAGGGATCTCGCGTAATGCCCTGTGCCCGTGTGGATCAGGGAAGAAATACAAACGGTGCCACGGAGCGAAGTGATCTTGCGCCTGTCGAGGAGTTGAATCCTAGAGAAGCGTTAAAGAGGTGCAGAGCCAGCGATGGTCGACACCTTCGAATCTCATGGCAAGGGATCGAATGCGGTCATCAAATCTCACGGTAAGGGCGCTTTCGCAGATGCCATCAAGTGGTTGACATTGATGGAGTTTTCGAATTCTGCCGACGTCCTGTAACGATCCAACTTTTGCCGTTAACTGACTATAGATCGTGTGATGGCACCATCGGGCTAACTGCGCGGGTTGTCGTTTGGCAGCCCATATTTCTAAGACGCTCGTGGCAAATTTCAAAGTCCAAAGACGGAGCTCTGGAAGTCCACTTGCTGACGTTGGTTGCGGAGCAAATTCTGGATCAAAATCTTCCCCAAAGTTACTGGGCATTGAATAAAGCAACGGCTCTTGTTTGATGCTCTTCTGTGCATTGTGTTGAAAAAGATCGAGCATGGGGTGATTCCAAAGTTCGCTTTGATTGCTCGATACGGAGGAAAGTGAAACCGGTCGGGATATGAGAATTGAAGTTGTCATTGGCACACTCTCGTCAAGCCGAGGTGAACCGACCTCGCCCGTACGGAGGACTTTCTCCTCATCCCTTCGGATGACTGTGGATACCTGCGGCAGCGGTGTCAGTAAGCCCCTTTAGTTACTCCTTATGAGACGGTCCAAATCCAGAATACAGACTCGCACGGTTGCAGCCGTGATCCTGATGTGCGCCTCCTTTCTTTCGGCGTATCTGCTTTCCTCGATGGCGAATAGAACAGAACTTCTCTGGAGTGCTAAGACTTCATTGGTTCCAGGTAGTGAAATATCAATGAGTGATTTGGTGCCGAAGCGGGCAGCAATTCCCGGAGGATCCAACGCCTACATTTCGACCACCTCCGATGTGAGGCACTTTTTTGTGCTCAGGGTTATTAGCCCGGGAGAGTTCTTGCCTGCCAATGCCTTAAGCGCAGTTGCCAAGATTGCGACGAGTGCGGTTCCGATCAGCGTTCACGCCTCCGACCTGCCTTTTGATCTGCGGCCAGGTGAGGAAGTTAATCTCTATCACGTCGGAGATTCCCGCCTGTCCAAAGAGATTGGCCCACCGGATTTGGTTTTATCCCACGCCTATATTCAAGGCATCGATAGGAAAGGGCAGAATCTAGGAGGGGATTTAACGTTAACCATATCTATCAAGGTCAAAAGCATCATGCGGGTTTTAGATGCCACGGCAACGGGACGCGTCGTTGTGGTTCGAGTAAATGGCTGAAATAGCATTACCTGAAGTTGTCACCGCGGTTGCAGATTCCGAATTGGAGGGGTTTGTTGCAGGAACGCTTTACAGCCAGGGCTGGAATGTAATTTTCCGAGCCTTAGACACCGCGTCACTGATCACTTTCCTTGATTCGGATTTGCTTCGATGTCGCAATGTCGTGCTTATTTACTCCCCAGATTTGCCGGGAATCTCGCCCGAAACAATTGCCTGCCTCCAAGACAAAGTGAGGCAGGTTGTCGGGTTCTCAGCCAATGTTGGCGAATCTCAAGAATTTGTCGGACTTCTCCAAACCCCACGTGAATCCTCTGAACTTCTAAATCTGGTCAGAGGATTCGTTAGGGCCCCGCTTGTAAGAAATTCAAGCGTGGAAACTCCGAAGCATCGGAGGGCGAAAGTGGTGGCTATTGGCTCTTCCACCGGATCTGCTGGATGTACGAGTTTGGCGATAAACCTTGCTATGGAACTGAGTTCCCTCGGTCATGAGACTGTGCTTATGGATGCTGATGTGCGCAACCCTTCTATCGCCCCTTTGCTCTCCCTTCACAAGTTGGACCGGGAGAGTTCATCTCGAACAATTGCTCCGCATCTGAGCGTAAGCGAATTCACTCGGGAACGCGTTCCAAAACTTACAGAGTACCTGGACGACCTCTTTAACAAATCTGATTTCGCCGTTATTGACCTTGGCTCTCTAACAGGTGTCTCGGATTCTTTGACGGATCGACGATGGACATCCTCGATGATTCATTGGTCGTGTGAAAGGGCAGATGCTCTCTGGCTGGTGGGTAAGAGCGATGTCTTAGGTATGTATCGATTGGAATCGTTGGTTCGCGACTTTGCCCAGACAACAATCCGAGCCAAAGTGAGCATCGCTTTGAGTATGACTTCACGTGGGCGAAAGGAAAAGACTCGCGAGGAGGAATATTTTGCGATTGCCAAGCCCCTTCGCCCGCAAAATCTCATTACCTTGCCCCGCGACGTCCGCGCCCTAACACAAGCTGAAGAGGCACGGGCGACATTGATTGAAATCGATGACCGCTCTGCTCTACGAAAACGTATTGCTGCGTTGGCGGCCGGATTAAGTACGTAGTTCCTTGTATCCTTAGGACATGCGCGCATACGTTGCAATCACCCCGATCGAACTGCAGGGTTTCATAAACTCAGGTTTTTTCAGGGCATCTAGAGTACTGATAGCCGATCACACCAATTCTGAAAATCTTGAGTCCAACTCTGAGACCCAAGAAGAATTGGAGTTTGAGTCCTCATGGCAGGCAGCGAAGGAATCGCGGGCGATGCAGGAAAGTCCAGACGCGCTCGGTCTGGTGTTAGCCGTCGACCTCGTGTCGGATCAAGTTGGAGCACAAGAGGAAAATCACGTTGAAGTGCTCTCAGATTTGTCGTGGTCGCAAGTCCAATCTCTTCTCCTAGCGGAGTCCGAAGATACCGAATTATCGTGGTTTGCTGTCCAGGAGATCCCGACCTATCTGCCCCAATGGTTGGCGTGAGAGGGTTTATCCATGGCACACATTGATGATTTACTGGAAGGGCGAAGTCCCCTCACGTCACAACAGATTCATCGCTTCCATGAACTCACCGCCGACTGGCAGATGCTCTCTGATCTCTCTTTCGCAGATCTCATACTCTGGGTTCCCTTGCGCAAAGACAGTAAGAGTTGGCCAACGGGTCATATCGCGGTAGCACACATCCGACCGACGACAGCGGCCACTGTTTTTGCTCACGATGTCATCGGAGATGAGATTTCTTGGGGGGCCAGAGGTCGAATAGATGCGGCTCTGTCCAATGGTGAAATCATTCGAGACTCTGAGCCTGAGAAGGTCGGGGAACTCATGATTAAAGAAGAGACGATTCCTGTGAGTTTTGACGGTCAAGTCATTGCCGTCATCTCCAGGCACCGCAATGCCGAGCTTATGAGATCCCCAAGTCGACTTGAATTGAATTATCGAGAGATCGCCCACAATCTCTACCGGATGGTTTCTGAGGGAGCTTTCCCGTACCCCGATGCGATTTCGGTTTTTGATCCGTTGCCACGTGTCGGCGACGGATTGATCCGGTTGGATGTCAATGGAGTTATTTCTTATGCCAGCCCAAATGCTCGATCGGCTTTTAGCAGGCTGGGTTGGGCAAATGAGTTAGAAAGTTATTCACTGGGCGATGTCGCTGAGTCATTGACCAAGGCGCGGCAAGAGGCACATGAAGAGGGATTGAAGAGTTCCCTCAGCGGTCGAGCGTTGCGTCGAGTTGAGTGTGAGAATTCGTCCGGCACGATTGATCTCCTTGTGATGCCGTTGATTCAAGGCAGTGATCGAATCGGTGCGATCGTTCTGCTGCATAACATCACCGAAGTGCGACGTCGTGATCGCGAACTCGTCACTAAGGACGCAACGATCAGAGAGATTCACCACCGAGTGAAAAATAATCTTCAGACTGTCTCGGCACTATTGCGTCTACAGTCTCGAAGAATCGAGGATCCTGCCGCCAGCGCGGCCCTGGGGGAGGCGGTTCGCAGAATCGGTTCCATCGCCATGGTCCACGAGACGCTGTCGGGAAGTTCGGATGAGAGTGTCGCCTTTGATGATGTGCTAGAGCGTCTTATCTCAAATGCTCGCGAGCTGAGTCCGCGGGTAAATGCGATCACCATCGAACGCGAAGGCCGTGTCGGAACCCTAGAACCCCGATTGGCAACCCCATTGGCGCTGGTGGTGACCGAGCTCATTCACAACGCCCTCGAGCACGGTCTGGCCGTCCAAGGGGACTCGCTTCGGATTCTTGTGGAACGCGGTCCGGCGGAGTGCTCTATCTGTATCTACGACAACGGGATCGGACTGCCCATTGATTTCGACCTGGAAGGTTCCTCGAATTTGGGTCTGCAGATCGTGAGGACTCTAACGGAGAACGAACTCCGAGGTCGCCTCACGCTCGAGGGTGACCATGAGGGAACCTCGGCGCTTGTGACATTTCCTTTATAAGGCCCGAAAAAGCGGTCTTAGCGAATCTGGCTGGATTGCTCCACCAGACGAGCCCGGTTTCGAGCTGCACGGCGCTTGAGGGCTCTACGCTCGTCCTCAGATAGTCCACCCCACACGCCAGCATCTTGACCACTCTCAAGCGCCCAAGCCAAACAGGCATCCTTGACGATGCAGCGGTTGCAGACCTTCTTTGCTTCTTCTATCTGCGTGATCGCAGGGCCGGTATTGCCGACCGGGAAGAACAGTTCTGGATCTTCATCGCGGCATGCTGATTGATGTCGCCAGTCCATAGACCTACCCTTCCTTGTGATATCCATACGGCAGCCGCCGCCACATTGCGCCGGCTATGAGGTGCTGGGATCGAATGAGTGTGACCCGAGAGACCAATTCTCCCTGCTCACCTCTCTATTAACAAGGAGGTGGGCCAAAAGATTTCCGCCTGCCAAGGTGATTTATCTCGCCTTGGATGATATTTGCCCTTTTCCTCACCATATTGGCGATGAATATTTGCTGAGAACGAGAAAAGCAAACTCGTGGTGCCCCCGGCAGGATTCGAACCTGCGCTCCCGCCTTCGGAGGGCGGTGTTCTATCCCCTGAGCTACGGGGGCGCACGTTGGCTAGAATACCCTGATGTCTTCGACCGCATATTTCGCGACAGGGTGCTTCTGGGGAGCAGAACGTCGTTTTTGGAATCTTCCAGGAGTCTTTAATACAAGTGTGGGCTATATGGGTGGCACTCGACCCGATCCCACCTATGAACAGGTGTGCACCGGGGTTACCGGCCATGCCGAGACGGTCTTAGTCGAGTTCGATCCCACTGTTGTCGATTACAAAGTGTTGCTTGCGGAATTTTGGTCGATGCATGATCCAACCTCACTCAACGCGCAGGGAAATGACATCGGCTCACAATATCGAAGCGCGGTTTTTTTCACGACGCCAGAACAACATGATTTAGCCCTTGCTACTAAAGAGATTTATCAGGCTGCGATTATTCCGGCCGGCTATGGCGCGATCGTCACTGAAATTTCACCAGCTGAGGAACACGCGTACTGGCCAGCAGAGGAATACCACCAAAGGTATCTGGTAAAGAATCCCAACGGATATGACTGTCACTCGAGCACCGGCGTGCCTTTCCCGGCGGAGAATCATGTCCGCTAGCGAACGCGGCGGTCTGCGTCCCGATGGCACCCCATACTCTGTGAAAATCGATGACGAGGACCTAAAGATTTCTCTCGACCCCCTATCCTTTGACGTACTACGCAAAGGCGCGACCGAGAGGCCGTTTACCGGCGAATATGTTGATACTGAGACGGTGGGCGTTTACAAGTGCAAAGCGTGTAGCGCCGAACTTTTCCGAAGTGAGACGAAATTTCATTCCGGTTGCGGCTGGCCGTCTTTTTATGCCCCGTCCAAAGACGATGCCGTGGTCTTAGTTGAAGATCGCTCTCTTGGAACGCGAGTCCGCACCGAAGTGCGCTGCGGCTCTTGTGGCTCCCACCTCGGCCACGTCTTTGAAGGCGAAGGATATGACGTGCCTACAGATCAGCGTTGGTGCATCAACTCAGTGTCAATGTTCCTGGAACCCAAATAAATCTATTTGCTCTCAACTGCGCGCCAGCAATACCAAGCGACAACGCTCCTGTGGGGGCGAAATTTCTCACCGCGGGTATGAAGTTTCTTCGGTTCAATCTGCTCCTTGAGGCGGTGGATCTTCTCCCATCCTCGCCGTACTCCCAAATCTCCGGTGGGCCATGTATCTAGCCGGCCCAACTGAAACATCATGAACATGTCCACTGTCCACGGCCCGATGCCCCAGAGTGAATTGAGTTGCGAAGAGACCAGTTCGTCATCGAGCAGATGCAACTTGTTGATATCGATCTCGCGACTCTGTGCGGCATTGCTCAGTCCCTGAATCGTCTTCGCCTTTGCCCCTGATAGTCCAGCGGAGCGAAGTTCATCCTGCTCTAATTTGGCAATCCTGGCGGGGGTGACCTTTCCTCCGGCTAAGGCAACGAGTCTTGCGTGAATGGTGTCAGCGGCTCGGATAGCCAACTGTTGCGAAATTACCGATTCCACCAGAGATTCAAAGTGTGAACGTTCCGATTGTTCGATGCCGATCGGGCAGAGTGGACTCGCTTGGATTATTGGGATGAATTTCGAGTCGGCTTCGCAGATCTGGGTGATCGCGCGTTTCATCTGCGCACTTGAGAATGCCATTGTGGCTTAGAGAGTGAAACTTGGGTATTCGTCTGTCACCAAGGCACAAGCATAGCCATTGATGCGATTCCAATACGCGATGGTGCCAATAACTCCATTTGCGCACCATTCGGGATACTCGCCCGTGAAGACGATTGTGAACCACGCAAGGATTGTGAGGATTATCGCGTAGACCATATAGACGGCTCCTACGATGTAGAGAGGAATAGCAAGGAACCATTTCACCAATGGCATGCCTCGGCTTAGTATTCGCCCGCCCTGGATATCCGGAAATTCAACTCCGACCTTCTCGCTTGCCTCAATGGATGGGTAATCATCCGTAAGTAAGAGAGAGTAAGCGGCAATTCTTACTGACAGCGCGACGATGGCTTTGTTAAATGCCAGCACATAAGAGGGATATACGCCACGAAAGAGAAGCGTTAGGACGACTGGTAGGAAGATGACTCCGGCGTAATATGAATTAGACGATGAACTACCGATCAACGAACCAGCAAAGATCACAATGGGAATTATCAGAATCGTCCTGAAGAGAACGGTGATCCGATCGCGATTTTTAACCTGGAGTTGGATGTAGGTTGTAATTTGCTGGCTCATAGACACAATCTACCCTTTCACTTGCCTCGGGTTCCACCCTGCTCTAGTTTTAGGGCATTGTTTTGAGATAACTCAAACAATCGAAGTCAGATGCGTTTGTGGATAATTGGAAAGAGTGACAATGGCCGGGATTAAGGAAGTTGCCGCGCTGGCTGGCGTATCAACCGCGACCGTGTCACGGGCTCTACGAGGTATGCAACATGTCAGCCAAGAAACTCGCGAAAAAATTATTGCTGCCGCGGAGAAACTCAATTATCCCCTTGAAGTGGCTATCGCAAGTACGCGGATGCATAGCGTTGGCGTTGTCGCCCCTTTTATCTCGAACTGGTATTACTCGAACGTCATTCATGGAGCCGAACACGCGCTTCGAGAGGCCGGCTATGACCTGCTCCTTTATAACTTTGGCCAGATGAAAGGCCGTGAGCGACTTTTCCAACACAAATTGCTCAAAGGGAGAGTCGACGGGATTATCGTCATAAGTGTTCCGCCCAGCAAAGAAGAATTTGATTCCATGCTCAATCTTGGAATTCCCATTGCATTGGTGGGCATGCACCACGAAGGATGTGCCAGCGTGGCGATTGACGACGTCGCCGGTGCAAGGACTGCCACCCAGCACCTGGTAAATCAAGGGCATAGACAAATTGCGCTCATGTCAGGGCGAACTGATGACCCTTTCAATTTTAGTGTTCCCCAGGACCGTCGTCTTGGCTTCATGCAAGTTCTGGCAGAAAACAGACTGGAATGGATTCCGAGTCGTGAGGTGCATGGTGATTTCACAATGCATGCCGGAGCGCGTGCAATGGACGATCTACTGGCTCGGCCGAATCGTCCAACCGCTATCTTCTGCGAATCTGATGAGATGGCAATTGGCGCGATGCAGGCTGCCAGACGACACGGACTCAATGTTCCGGATGACATGTCGATTATCGGTTTTGACGGCCACGAGATGGCTGAGTTCTCTGACCTAACCACGATTGAACAACCCGTTCAGTTGATGGGAGAACTCGCTGCAAGTGCAATCATGGAAAAATTGCGCAGACCAAGCGCTGAACTGCCATCCATCACTTTGCCGACGACCTTAATCGTGCGAAATTCGACCAGGCGAATTAATTCCTAGGCCAATCCGCCCACAAGATGGAATACTGACTCAATGCCACCCATTGAAGTGACTGCCTTTGCGCTAGAAGAATTACGAACGCGCCGAAGTGAAAAATGGCGCGAATTTCCCAACGACGTTCTTCCGCTGCCTGTGGCAGAAATGGATTATCCAGTTGCTCTACCAATTCGCGAGCTCTTGATGGAGATGGTGTCGCGTTCCGACCTCGGGTACTTGGGGCCAATTCCTGAAGTAGCCCTGGCATTTGAAAATTTCGCCAAGAAGCGATGGGGCTGGGTTCTAGACCCAAACCAAATTCATATTGTTACAGATGTAGGCGTTGGCGTCGTCGAAGTGCTGCGCCTTTTCACCAGCCCAGGCGACCGCGTTCTCATCAACACCCCGGTCTATCACAACTTCAACACATGGCTGCAAGAGACAAACTTAGAAAAAGTGGATGTGCCTTTCGTGCAAGAGGGGCAAGAGTGGAAATTGGATTTGGGCGAAGTGGAGGAGGCTTATCGACGTGGAGTTAAGGCCCACCTTCTATGCAGTCCCCATAATCCGCTCGGATATGTCTATTCGAAATCGGAGTTACTAAAGATTGCGCATTTGGCACGCGAATATTCTGTGATCGTCATCAGCGATGAAATTCACGGCCCGTTGACTTTTTCAGAATCCACCTTCACCCCGTTCTTGTCTTTGGGCGAGGAAGCCGAGTCCGTCGGAATCGTAATCACGGCAGCGAGCAAAGCGTGGAATATCGCAGGGCTCAAATGCGCCATGGTTGTTAGTCAAAGCTCGGTGATGGACGCGCTGCTTAAGAAGCTTCCCATTGCAGCGCATTACCGAGCTTCCATCTTGGGCGCCTTTGCGACTGCAAAAGCGTTTTCCGACGGCGAAGAGTGGTTGGGAGCGGTGATAAGGGCGTTGGATTTCAATCGATACCTCTTACGTGATTTGCTGGACAAGAAGATTCCCGAAATCAAATACCAAG
This sequence comes from Actinomycetes bacterium, assembly GCA_031360585.1. Lineage (GTDB taxonomy): Bacteria > Actinomycetota > Actinomycetes > Nanopelagicales > Nanopelagicaceae > QYPT01. The sequence continues at coordinate 47,627 of JANMBV010000094.1, forward strand.
TACCACATTGCACTTATTTAGCCTGGCTCGATGTGGAAGCCTTGAATCTGGGCAGAAATCCCTCGCAAGTGCTTCTCGACCGAGGAAGAGTGGCCCTCTCTCCCGGTGAGGCTTTTAGCCCGAGCGCCTTCAATTTTGTCCGTCTCAATTTCGCGACCAGTCCAGAAATCTTGACGGAAGCGGTCAATCGAATGGTGGTAGCAATCTCATGAGTGCCAAGAAAATTCTACATCCACAAACGTTGGCGATTTCGGCAGGGCGACCATCGAAGGGACCTGACGCTCCTCTCAATCAACCGATCTCATTGAATTCAACCTTCCATGCAGGCGGCGAGGTTGGCTATGGCCGGTACGGCAATGAAACATGGACGGCCCTGGAGAATGCGATCGGCGCATTTGAATCTGGTCCTTCGTTGATTTTCTCTTCGGGTATGGCCGCGATCAGCGCGGTTTTTTCGATTCTTCCCGTGGGGGCCATAGTCACAGCATCACACCAGGGTTATAGCGGAGTGATGACGCTTTTAGGCAATTTGCACGCCTCTGGGAAGATCGAGGCTCGCTTCGTGGATGTCTGCGATACGGAGGCGGTACTGGAAGCCCTTCCTGGAACGGCACTTTTGTGGCTGGAATCTCCCACCAACCCCATGTTGACTGTTGCCGATTTGCCGCGTCTAATAGCCGCGGCCAAGGCCGAAGGTTGTGGAGTTGCAGTCGATAATACTTTTGCCACTCCATTGGTTCAGCAGCCACTGGTCATGGGTGCCGACATCGTCGCTCACTCCGTGACCAAATATTTCGCAGGCCATAGCGATGTCGTCATGGGATCGCTGTCCACGAGAGATCCGGCATTATTTACCCGGCTTGAAGATGTCCGCAAAATTGGGGGAGCAATACCGGGACCATTTGAAGCATGGCTTGCGTTGCGAGGACTGCGTACTTTCCCTTTGCGATTTGAACGGGCTAGCGCGAACGCAATGGAAATTGCCACCCGACTTTCGTCCCATCCTAAAGTGGCCCACGTCCATTACCCCGGTCTTCCCGATGATGCTCAGCACGTGCGAGCGACAAGTTTCATGAACGGTTTCGGAGCTGTACTTTCTTTCACACTTCATTCTGATGGCGAGCATGCCGACCGGGTTTGTGAGTCCTCATCAGTGATTACGAATGCCACCAGCCTTGGTGGGATCGAATCACTCTGGGAGAGGCGACGCCGATGGGCCGGTGAAAGCGTTAATGTTCCCGAAAGCCTTATACGTCTCTCACTCGGCTGTGAAAACGTGGAGGATCTTTGGGAAGATATCCTTGCGTCGCTGGAAATGGCCTAGATGCCGCATGGAAATCAGCCACCAAACAGCGGGTAAGTAGAGTATTTTAGAGTCATGTTCAAGTTCATTCGACGTGTCTCTGGAGTAGTGGTTCTCACCATTCTCTCTTTTCGTGCCGTCGGCTCCTTTCTCTCATGGGTAGAGAGACAAGAGGACGGTCCGCAAAGCGTATGGACTGATGAGGATGAATTCGAAGACGCCTGAATTCAACCGGAACCTTCGGTGTTTGCATTATTTTTTACCATTTTTCCCGCGAAGTCCTCTTAGGTCAAAGTATTCTCAGCACATTTTATGGACAGAACCTACCAAGGCGTCATTCTTTATGGCATTGTTGGCATCAGAGACAGGGAGTGCTACATGAAAATCGTTGTCCACGCTCGTCAAGCTCAACTAGCAGAAGATTTCAAAGAAATCGTAGATGAAAAACTTAATTCAATGAATCGCTTTAGTGTCACGATTGATCGCGTAGAAGTAGAAATCATTCATGAGGCAAATCCCAGACAGGGCAAATTTTCCCACCGTGTCATTTTGACCTCGCACGGCGCTGGACCGTTGCTACGGGCCCAGGCAGCTGCCTTTAACGATCTAGCAGCTTTCGATTTGGCCATTAAGAACTTCGAATTGCAGATTAGAAAGATCCATGAGCGCGCCAAGGAAATAGTTCACGATAGCGTGCGTAAGAAGGCAGTTTCCGAGTAGATCCTTAATCGGCTCCGGCAATTCCCCGGGTAGCGGTTAGACTCGCAACCGTAGTAACAATCAGGCAGGTGACGATTGACCCGAGGCTGAAAGTTAACGAGAACTCGGGCACGTCCACTCCCCATACCTTGTGAACGCCGACACCGTGCAGTGCCTCGAAAATCATTTTGATTCCGATGAATGCCAGGATGATCGAGAGGCCCTTGGATAGATAAATTAATCTCTTTAAGAGATTTTCAAGGAGGAAATAAAGTTGACGAAGCCCCATCAGGGCGAAGATGTTGGCGGTCGTAACGATGTAGGCGTTCTTGGTAAGACCGAAAATTGCTGGAATGGAATCCAAAGAAAAGACCAGGTTGGTGAGTCCCAACGCAACGAGGGCAATAGAAAACGTGCTCAAACCGCGCGCTTTCATTCTTGCAATTATTTTTCCTTCTTTCCATTCCTCTTCGTCACTACTTTCGGTGTAGAGCGTGTAGGCGGTGTAGAGCAGGAAGGCGCCGAAGAGAAAGAAGATACTTGCAAAACGAGAAATGAGAGCAGCTCCAAGAGGGATAAGTGCTCCACGCATCAATATCGTCAACATGATTCCAAGAAGGAGAACTAGTTGTTGCTTCTCCTTCTTGACGCGAAGATGGCCAAGAATGATGATGAATACAAAAATATTGTCGACAGATAGTGCGTACTCCGTTAGCCATCCTGCGAAAAATTCCTGTTGAGCCTGCGCGTTTGCAAAAAGAGGGAGCATGAAGAAACCAAAGGCCAGAGCTGCCCCGATGTATACGACCGTCCAAACGCCGGCTTCAAGGAGGGAAGTCGGGAGGTTTCTTCGAAGAATCGCCAGCCACAGGTCCAAGAGGATAACCAGAGCGAGGACTGCAATTGTTACGACCCACGTTGTAGCTGAGATCATGACGTAATCCTGTCATATGAAGGGGTCCACGAAACAATCAGGCTGAGATTTTCCCTTCAATCCTCTGAAGCAGTCGATGTACCTCATTTGAGATTTCTTTCAATTCTTTTAGTTCTTCGTTCGCAATTCCCCTTGCTTCCTTCGCGAGCTCGAATTCTCCAAGGCTAGCCTCATGCGTCTCGTTGATCTTCTGCTCGACGCTTTTAGATTGAACGTCTTGACCAACCATGATGATGGATAGGAGCACTAATTGTAGAAATGTCTGTGCGATCCACGCGACAATGACAATAGTGTCGCCGGACTTGATTGCGCCAGGGAGTGAAATAAGGGCAATAGCGGCAAAGAGGTAAGCGGACCACATGGTGCCAACCATCGATGTGATTCGAGCGCCGAGTTTCTCATTGAAAACCGCGATTTTGC
>JANMBV010000106.1:0-2611 GCA_031360585.1 Actinomycetes bacterium
GCGGCCCGCAACGAGCCCGAGATGGGAATAAAAAAGCCACATGAGGCACATGGTTTTGGCGCAGCTTTCGCGATCGCAGATTCAGGTCCACGATCACCTTCATACCAACGCTTACTTGCCTGGTCTCGACCCTCAATCGACATCACGCGAGGACGGCCAAGTCCCAACTCCCAAACTTGCACCAGATCCAATTCTTCATCGCCGGGCAGAGAGGCAAAACCGGGGACAAGACGGTCATCATCGGAAACACTTGGCAGGATATCTCCCACTCCAATATCACCGGGTTGAATGCGGTCCATGTAGGGAATCCACTCCGGTGCTAAAAGTGAATCTGGTCCCGGAAGGAGGACAACGTCGCAGACGGTTGGATCTGAATCCTCATCCACCTTTACGGCTGTAACCACCCAGCGCCAACCTTTGTAGCCAGGCAGAAAGGCTTCAAAGAGGTAACTGGCAAGGCGAGAATCCGCGTCAAAGTCCACCGCCAAATATTCACCGACAAATTTGGTGTTGCCCGCATCGGCTAGAACCGCCTGTCTTGCCAGTTCTAGAGCATCAAAGGCCGGAGCATCGATCGCCGAACCATCGCTAGATTGTGCAGGTTTCTTGGGCATGGGGTAAGGGTAAAGCAGAAAGGACCCCCAAGGTAATCGGGAGTCCCTTCTGCTTCTCTAGCCTCCTGCCCTTTGGAGATCAGGTTACGGATGGAAATGGGCTCGCTGTTGTGCTGGGGGCAGGTATTGGAACCAATGCTGTCAACGCCGTCTGCAAAGCGAGATTGGCAGCCGTAATGGTCGTATTGAAGGCCTGCAGAGTGCGGCAATAGCGGTTTTATAAGCAGCCTCGGCACCCTGGCTTTGAGGATTGAATCCGCGGGGGAAATTCCTGCGCGACATGAGATCTCCGATTCTCGTGAGGAGTGCAATGCAAGCACATCCATCTAAAAGCAGAAAGGACTCCCGAAGTAATTGAACTGAACCCCAGAAGTTGGAGACTCAATTAAGAGTCCCAACTGAAGGGGTTCTTTTCATGGATGGACGTTTTAGTCACTCCGAGGAAACACGGAGGCAAGTGGCAAGGCTCTTTGCTCTGGGTCACGGTGCTAGAGCCGTGGCAACATATTTAGGTCTGTCTCACACCACGATGCGCCAATGGCAGGATGCTTATCGCCAAGGTCATCTTCTAAACTCTGGTTCTGTGAGAGAAATTAAGATCTACCCAGAGCAACTCAAGCTGGCAGCGGTGGAGAAGTTCTTAGCGGGGACGCCTAAGACGGAGATCATCCTCGAGTTTGGAATCAGCGCCCGTTCACTTTTTGATAAGTGGGTGGCCATCTATCGCAAAGATGGGCCATCAGGCCTTGCTCCCAAACCAAAGGGTCGCAAGCCCCTATTAGTTGGCCAAGAGAGCCTGGAGGCGAAGGTCTATCGACTGGAAATGGAGAATGCTCTCCTAAAAAAATTCCAAGCTCTAGTGGCAGAGGAGAAAGCAGCGCAGCCCTCAAAGCGCAAGCGATCGCGTCGCTAGAGCATCTTTATCCGGTTGGCAGCCTCTGCAAAATGCTTGGTTTGGCACCCAGTACTTTTTACTACCATCGCAATAGACCCATTGCTGCCGATCCCTATCTGAGTGTCAGACCAGTCCTACGTGACATCTTTGATAGCGCCTATAGAGCATATGGATATCGACGGGTGCGAGCAGTACTAGCCTCCAAACACAATATGTATCTGAGTGGAAAAACTGTGTTGAAGTTGATGCATCAGGAAAATCGCACTTGCCAGGTTCGACGTCGCAAATACCGTTCCTACCAAGGGCAGGTCGGTCTGGCTGCCTCGAACCTATTGGATCGTGATTTCTCTGCGCTCACTCCCAATAGCAAATGGGTCACCGACGTCACCGAGTTTGCCGTCTTGGGCCAAAAGCAATACCTCTCACCGGTGATTGATCTGTTCAACGGCGAGGTGATTTCCTACCAGTTAGGCTCAGCACCTGCGCTGGGACTTGTCATCAACATGTTGGAGAAAGCCTTAGCAACTCTTGATGAGACAACTAAACCCATGATTCATTCTGATCAAGGATGGCATTATCGCCACATGAGTTACCGAAAGACTTTGGAGTCGCAAGGAATCAAACAGTCTATGTCTCGAAAGGGCAACTGTTTGGACAATGCAGTTGCCGAGAACTTCTTTGGCCACTTCAAGGAAGAATTTCTCAGACAGAGAACTTTTACAAACATGAACCAATTCAGATCTGAACTAGGCACATATATCCACTGGTTCAACCATGATCGAATCCGCCTAAAGTTAAAGGGACTGAGCCCGGTTGATTACCGAGTTCAGTCCCTTGCTAACATAGCCCCGACTCTTGATTAGAACTCCAACTTCTGGGGTTCAGTTCAAATCGGGAGTCCTTTCTTTATATGACTCTAGTTATGGATTGATGCTTAGAAATCCATATCCCCGCCGCCAGGACCTGCTGGCATGGCGGGTTTCTTCTCAGGCTTATCCGCGATCACTGCTTCAGTCGTGATGAAGAGCGCTGCAATCGACGCCGCGTTCTGCAATGCAGAACGAGTCACCTTCGCAGGATCAATGATGCCGGCCTTGATCAT
>JANMBV010000057.1:0-1705 GCA_031360585.1 Actinomycetes bacterium
GAATAATGCAAATTGATAAAATCCGGCGAAAGGAACGAAACCTCCCGCTTGGATGGCATGGCAGTTTCATTCCATGGCATCCAAATTGTGGCCGTCTCGGAATGCCCACGTATCCGGCGCATCCCATCTAGATTGCCGCACCAGAAGACTTGGGATTGGTCGAGAGGACCGTTATCAACGACCTCAAACGCAGCGATTGCTGGTGTGGACTCTTCCATATCGATCATGAGAATTGACTTCGAGCCTATAAAAAGCGGGAGAACATCTCGAAGAAGTGGAATTCGGATTTCACTTTCGCCGAGGGCTTGTATCTGCGCCCAATCCCGTTGGTCAACCGACGCTGACACTCCCCAGAGTCGCTCCAAGGTTGGATCGTGTATAACAACCACTTGGCCATCTTGAGTAAGTCGAACATCGATTTCTATGATGTCTGCACCTAGGTCAATGGCAGATTGGATCGCTCCTAAGGTGTTTTCCCGATACTTGCTCGAATCACCACGGTGGGCGCAGACAGAAGTTACAGGTAGGGACACGGTTAAGCCACCCTGACTAATCTGCCATCTCTATATACAAGAGCCTTCGATACTCGGGCAAATCCAGTAGTTCCTGCAACTGGGACGTCAGCGGAAATATAGGCGCGGAATTCAGTATCGGCGCGTTCTAAATACACCTCACTGAAGTGGCCACGCGGGACAACAAGTTTGACCTTGGCCGGATAACTCCCAGGAACTTGCTCCCGAGTGAAAGTTACATCTTCTGGCCGAATGCCGACCACCTCCGCCCCTTTAACTATCTGCCCATCTTTGTAATCACCGTCAATGCGGTTCAAGCTCCCAATGAAGTTAGCGACGTACTCCGTTTCAGGGCGATCATAAAGTTCCTGAGGGGTACTGAACTGTTCAATCCTGCCCGAATTCATCACAGCGATGCGATCGGAAATGGAAAGCGCCTCATCCTGGTCGTGAGTGACGATAACAGTAGTTATCCTGAGTCTTCGCTGCAGTTCTCGAATGTCCTCACGTACTTTCACACGCAATTTCGCATCTAGATTACTCAACGGTTCATCCAACAGGAGAATATCTGGCTCTTGAACTAAGGCTCGTGCCAGTGCCACCCGTTGCTGTTCGCCTCCTGAAATCTGCCCAGGACGAGAGTCCTTGTGGTGCATCAAATTCACCATCTCAAGAGCCCCCTGAACTCGCTTCTCAATTTCAGGCTTGCTCAACTTACGAACCTTAAGTGGGTAAGCCACATTATTAAATACGGTCATGTGGGGCCAAAGAGCGTAATTCTGAAAGACCATTGCGCTAGGTCTCTTCTCCGGGCCAAGCGTGGTAATGTCCTTGCCATTTAACAAAATGTCGCCTTTATCCGGAATAAGAAAGCCCGCGATCATACGTAAAGTCGTCGTTTTACCACAGCCGGAGGGCCCCAAGAGAGAAACCATCTCTCCTTTCTTCACGACAAGATGCAAATCGTCGATAATGACACGTCCACCAAGAATCTTGGTGAGCCCATTAAGCACCAATCCGTCTTCTGAAGAACTAACGGTCATTGCATCTCGCTTTCATCACTTGATTTGGAAACCTTCGGCCAATTGGCCGCCTACTATGTGTTTGCGCGCAAGGCTGATCAGTAAAACCGAGGGGAAAGCGAGTAGAAGAGAGAATACGGCCGCTACTTGGATGGGGTAATTCTCTACCAG
>JANMBV010000033.1:0-1998 GCA_031360585.1 Actinomycetes bacterium
GTTCCGAATCTCTTACACACAAGTATTCGACGAACTCATTTGCGAAGCTGTTCTCTGATGATGTTCGCAACGCCATCATCATGAAAAGCCCTCTTACGGCGCTAGACCCCGAATCGAAGGCTCACTCGGGCTAACGGACTAGGGAGCTCGCTTAGGCAGCGAGAGCGAAGTCAGTGTCAATGTGATTGGCACTTAGTTTTTTGCACAGGTTATTGGTTAACGAGATCATCCTGGCTTCCTCGGCCCGCTTCCCCTGCCTCAACATCCAAAGTCGAGACCGTTCACCCCCAAGATTAATATATGGATTTTTGAACCTGACCATCTAGCCAGAGCTAAAGAACCATTAAAAAAATTGAGACTTGAAGCGCTACTTCATCACTATTTAGTTGTTATTAAGTTGTAGCTCACATTGATTTCAACTGTTTTCTTAGTTGAAATGTAATTGTGGAGCGGATGCGAAATTGCTCCCGCCTTCCTAATTATACGAGAGAAACCATCTGCCAGGTACTGAGATTAATTCCTGTCCGCTCGGTACCGCTTATTCAGAGAAATACACGACCAACACTTGTAAAACGCTGGGAAAGCTCTTGATATTCCCAGCGGAAAGGGGTGGATTTCACTGAAAGGAGTGGGTTTCTAACGACCCTCTGACTTCCCAGACCGGCGTCGAGAGACCTCACGCTCGGCCTCGCGACCCATTTCGCGTTCGAGGAGAGCGGCACGTTTATCGTGACTCTTCTTACCCCGGGCCACTGCCAGTTCAATCTTTGCCTTGCCGTCCTTGAAATAGAGCGAGAGCGGAACCAGAGTTAAACCGCCCTCTTTGGTCTTTGCTACCAACCGTGCCAATTCATCTTTATGCACCAACAATTTTCTATCTCGGCGAGGAGTGTGATTTGTCCACGTTCCCTCGGTGTATTCGGGGATATGCACGCCACTTAGCCAGAGTTCACCCTCTTGGACCATGGCATAACCGTCGATGAGAGAGGCGCGACCAAGTCGAAGAGATTTCACTTCAGTGCCAGTGAGAACCAGTCCGCACTCATATACATCTTCAATCGAATAATCGTGGCGCGCTTTCTTATTCTGCGCGATTAATTTGCGACCGACCTCTTTTACCATGAGGCCTTAAGCCTAGACCTTGAGGTATCGACGGAGAGTGATAGCTGAGGCGAAGATAGAAACGACAAGGCCGGTTGCAAGAAGGTATCCAGATGCAACCCAGACTTCGCCCCATCCGAAGAACTTGGTAAAGGTAAGTAGCGGAGCGACTTTGGAATCAATCACGCTTTTTAACGCCGCCAGCAATCCAGTAGCAATCCCCCAGCCGATAATCGCTGAGATAACTCCCTCCATGAGGAAGGGAAGTTGGATCGAAAGAGAGGACGCGCCGACAAGTCTCATAACTCCGGTCTCGCGCCGCCGGTTAAACGCTGCGATACGCAAGGTATTACTTATCAATAATGCTGCGGTTAATACCGAGGCCAGCCCAACCAAGAGAGCGCCGTTTCTCAAGACCCCCAAGAGATTGAAGAACTTCTCCAAAATCGCCCTCTGATCCTGCACCACATCAACACCCGGTCGACCGGAAAAAGCGCTCACGACGACTTGGTACTGCGTTGGATCTTTCAATTTCACGCGGAAAGATTCCGGCAATTGGTCCACCGTAACGTTCTGGGCAATTGCGGAGTTCTTAAAGCGATCTTGAAAATGCTTAAAGGCTTCCGCCTGCGATTCAAAATAAACGGTATCTACAACAGGGAGTGCTTGAAGATCGAGCATAATCTGGGTGCGCTGATCTGATGTGACAATTCCAGAACAGGATGGTGATTCCGATAAGGATCCGCAGAGATAAACCGATACCTCTATCTTGTTGTACCAATAATCTTTCATCGCGCTCACTTGGGCATTTGATAGGAGGCCGATGCCAAGAAGCGATAGGGAAATGGCAACCGTGATTACCACAGCAAAGGTCATCGTGAGATTGCGACGTAGCCC
>JANMBV010000092.1:0-2238 GCA_031360585.1 Actinomycetes bacterium
CCGTGCAAGACCGACCTCGGCTGGCAGATCAAGAACGATCGTGAGGGTTGGAAAGAGCGACTCAGATGCCCAACGTGAAATGCGGGCAACTTCACCAGGTTCAAGAACTCGACCGGCGCCCTGATAAGCGATGGATGAATCAAAATAACGGTCAGTGAGTACGATCTCGCCCGCTTCCAGAGCTGGACGTATTACCGAGTGAACATGATGGGCACGATCGGCGGCATACAGTAATGCTTCGGCTCGTGGCGAGATATCGCCAGTGGAATGCGAGAGCAAGATATCTCTCAGTCCCTTACCAAGATCTGTTCCACCTGGCTCGCGAGTCTGTAAAACTGCATGTCCCTCGCGCTCCAACCATTTCTTCAATAATTTAATTTGAGTGGACTTGCCAGATCCTTCTCCACCTTCAAAAGCAATAAAGAGACCCTTGGTCGAGGCACCCGTGATAGATCCAAGCTCGCCCTTAATTGCATTTGAAATATCACTCCAGATTGAAACATTGGGGCGATCCTTCATCTGATGAAAGGAGACCACACCAATAATTGAAGCAATTACGCCTGCAATAAGTATGGTGATGGCCGCTCCGTTGTAACTCACGTGGGTATTTTGGATTTTAAAACTGTGCCGTCCAACCGCCGCAGCAATCAAAGGCGATATAGCAAGAACAGCGACCAGAGTCACTCGGATGAGTGATTGCATAAATGCAAAGGTCCGTCCGCGGACCTCATCGGCAACTTCCATCCCGAGCATTGTGAATCCAGTAACCCAACAGACACCAGAGAAAGATCCGAGAATTACGACGATTAAGACGGCCAGAACTAAGTTGGGTATGAGTGCGAGAAGGACCAGGAAAAAACCTGCAACAGTTAGTGATGCCCCAAAAAGTCGGCGCCTTGAGAACTGCGCAAATACTTTGGGGCCAAAAGCGATACCAAGAGCCAGACCAGTAAAAACTGAACCGAATAGAACACCGTAAGCGGCATCGCCGCCACCCAGGTCTCCGACAAATGTTCGGGCAAGACCAATGACTGCACCAGCAGCGACAAAAGCGCCGACCATTCCGACGATCAGCCCCCGCACAATTTTGGAAGAACTAACAAAGCGCCAACCTTCAAGGAGTGATTTGGCCACTCCAACTTCGCTGGCATTTTTCGAGGCGGCTCCCTTGGGAATTTCGTGGAGACCCCATGAGGTCCATGCACCGAAGGCGAAACTTGCCGCATTTATATAAAGGGCCATATCCACTGAATTGCTTTTAAAGAAAGGAAGGGCGCTTGCGAGCGCACCGTTGAGTAAGGCTAGGAGCGAGAAGAGCCCGGCTGCGATGGGTGCACTTCCGTATGCGGCCAACAATGAAACCTGATTGGCACTTTCCAATTTCTCTTTAGGAACCAAATTTGGAACGCTCGCCTCTTTGGCAGGTGACCAGAAAAGAGTTACACACTCGACGAGAATGGTCGCGATATACAACCAGAGATAATTACCAATAATCGGAATGGAAATATAAAAGCCGGCGCGGAGAATGTCTGTGATGATCATCAATCGCCGGCGATCAAAGCGATCGGCAATTACACCGGCAAGTGGTCCAAGAAATACTGAGGGGACAAGACGGGCGATGAAAACGCCTGCGATGGCAAAGTTAGCTCGCGCGTAATTGCCACCTGAGAGTTGCTGTGCCATGGCCGTTGTCGCCAGCAGGCCAAGCCAGTCGCCCAGGGAGGAGAAAGCCATCGAACGCCAGAGTTTGCGGAAGGCCGGAATAGCCATAACACCGCGCGTCTGATCCGGCGCGGGTGGTGTCGGGGTCGGAAGCGAGCGTGCCACGGGGTAAGGGTAGTCCGAACCGGCTATTTACTAGAAGGTGATTCTTTGGCCTTACCGGTCGCCGCTCTCTTTGCGGCCTTCTTTGCAGCAGCTTTTTTCACCGTATTTTTAGTGAGGGTGGGTGGAGTTTTCGCCGATTTTGCTGATTTAACTGATTTTTTCCGGGTGGATTTCTTGACTCGGGGGGTTGTGCCATTTTCAGCTTCCCAGGCACGGCGGCCGGCGAGAAGTTCGAGCCCCCTCTCCAGGGTTAAGCCTTCCAGATTGTCCCCACGACGGAGAGTTGCATTTGATTCTCCGTCGGTGACATACATTCCAAATCGTCCATCTTTAACGATCACAGCCTTCTGAGTTGTTGGATCTAGACCCAATTCTTTAAGGGGTGGTCGGGCAACGCCGCGACGGCGCAGC
>JANMBV010000005.1:0-3958 GCA_031360585.1 Actinomycetes bacterium
GATTTGGCTTTAGGCATCCAAATCAGCCACACATGGCGGACAGGATCGAAAAGGGGCCACCGCTGCGAGAGCATCAGACGATCAATTCCGATGATCAATATAAAAAGTGCGAGGGCGGCCATAAGTCAATTAAACAGCAGATACCGAAAAACCATTACTGCGGCGACTTCATCGGTGACCCTCTTATCTTTAAATCGGTCAACGGCACTCATCAACGCCTCGTATTCAAGGTCCATAGTATTTTTACGATCCCGTACGACTGAGGTTACTCTCGATTATTTCAATTAAAATGAAAATGTGTCAGAGACGACGTCCAAGAACGTAGCGCTGAATAGCAATAACTGCGGCTCCTCGGCACCATTCAGTGTTATCCCCCGGAGTCGTCACCAGGTCCAATTTGCGAGCGCGGGGATCTCTATCGGCGTGAATGCCTTCCTGAATTGCAGCTGCGGCGACGTCCACCAGGCGAACTCCTTCACCACCTAAGATAATTCGTTCAGGTGAGATTAAGTTTGCGATGGCGGCGAGGATTCGCCCAAGGCCCCGACCAGCGTCGTCGACCACGCGTTTCGCTGCGGGTTCACCCTCTTCGGCTAGCGTGAGAGCCTCCTCGTAAGAAACTTGTCGATTCAATACCGTTGAAACTGCCCCGCTAATTGCCTCCTGAGTAAGAACACTTCTTGCACAACCTCTATGACCTGAAGGACAGAGTGGGCCGAAGGGATCTAACGGCCAATGCCCAACGAGCCCTATGCCTGAATCCGAATCAACAACGATGTCATCATGAATAACTAATCCGTAGCCGACCCCTGCCCCAAGAGTGAGAACTGCGAATCGATCCAAACCGCGACCTGCACCGAACCAGTGTTCCAATTCTGTGAATGCGGTGACGTCATTTTCGATGACCGTGGGAATGCCCGTTAAGTTTTCCAGCATTGAGCCAAGCGGGACGCTGGACCATCCAAGGAAGGGCGCACTAGTCACTACTGTATGGTCATCAACCAATCCACCGATCCCCACGCCAAGTGCGGTGACCGAAGGAACTTGTTCGGCAAGTTCATTCGCCAAATGACTAATAACTTTGGCTACCACATCAGGTTCACGAGAAGAAAGTGGGGCAGAGGCGGTGGCAGAAACGTTGGCCCGTAAATCGGTTGTCACTCCGACAACGTGGTCGCCGGTTAACTTCATGCCAATGAAATGTTGGGAATCGGCGACAACATCGAGAGGCCGTGAAGGCCTTCCTGCCCGTCCGTCGGTACGTTCCTCAACTTCAATCAATAATCCACTCTCAATCAGCGGAGCGCTCAAGCGCGTGAGCGAACCCGGAGAAAGATCTAGGCGCCGGGCGATGTCTGTCCGCGATATCGGCCCATTCAACAGAACCTGGAGCGCGACCGACTGGGTCACGCCAGACTCTGGCGTCCAGGGAGGAGTGGCGATACGCATGTGAACACCCTCTCCTGAACCTAGGGCTCTAACCTTGCCATATTCAATTACTTTCTTCAATGAAGAAAACACCCTCAATATCTGGTTAAAGAGTGACTATTGACACGTAATTACTTCCGTTGTAAAATTAATTCAGCAACATGATCTCTCGATATACAGCTCCCCCGGCTGTCCCAGAAACGATTGGAGAAAAGCATTGAAAATCTCGACTAAATGGAGTTCTGCGGCAGCCACCGCCGTAGCCCTCGGGCTTTTGGTATCAGGTCTTTCCTCAGGTCTCCCCGCCGCCACCGCGGCCGATCCGATCACCATTTCTTTTTGGCATGCTTACAGTGCCGATGGCGATGAAGTAAAAACCATCACAAATCTACTGATTCCCCGCTTTGAATCCGAACACCCTGGAATCATCGTCAAGCAGGTTGCCATTCCATACGACAGCCTGCACCAAAAACTACTAGTGGCCGCTGCCGGTGGAGATCTTCCAGATGTAGTTCGTGCTGACCTTGCCTGGGTGCCAGAATTAGCAGATCTTGGAGTTCTTGCTCCCCTCAGCACTCAGATGAGCGACTTTAAAACGTACTCAAAACTCGTATTTCCCGGGCCTCTTGCAACAAACTATTTCAAGGGCCGCTATTACGGTCTCCCACTGGACACCAATACGCGAGTGATGTTCTGGAATAAGGCCGCCTTCGCCAAGGCAGGAATTAAGAAAGCTCCTGGCACTTTTGCCGATCTTCTCAAGGATGCCCCTAAATTGAAAAAAATCGGGGTGAGTGCATTTGCTGAAAGCGGTACTGGCGGATGGAGCATTTTGCCTTGGATATGGTCTGGCGGAGGAGATATCACAGACTCCAAATTCACCAAATCCAGTGGTTACATCAACAGCAAGAAGAATATTGCCACTGTTCAAATGTTGGTCAATATGTACAAGGCCGGTTATATCCCCAACTTGATCACCAAGAACAAGAGTGCAATGGGTACTGGAGATGGCCTAGCCAAGGCCAAGTACGGAACCATTCTTGACGGTCCATGGATGTTCCCGATTATGGCCGGGCAATATCCACGTTTTAAGCTTACGACGGCGCTAGTTCCTGCAGGTCCTGGCGGGAGTGTCAGTGTTGTTGGCGGTGAAGATGTCGTATTGATGGCCACAACTCAGCAAAAAGCAGCGTCACTTGAATTCATTCGCTATATGTTGAGTTCTGATTGGCAGCTATCTATGGCCAAGGTCGGACAAATGCCTGTGCGAAAAGACGTAAGTGCGATTCTCCGTTCAATCGCACCTTACTACGCGACCTTTGCCGAGCAACTAAAGACGGCTAAGCCACGTATTCCCTCTCCGAACTGGCAAAAAATCGATCAAATTCTTGATGATCAAATGCAAAAGGCACTAACGGGCAAAATGACAGTCAAAGCTGCCCTGGATTCAGCAGCCAAGACCATTGACCCTCTTTTAGCCGGATGATGAGATCCACCTACTAGCTCGATCTCATACCTAAGAAAGCAAGGAGAAAAGAATGGGACTAGTGAAGAATCGGAAGGGCACCCCCCAATCTTCTGACTATTCACGATCTAAATCTCCTACGAGTGACGTGGTTTCTCGGCGACGAAAGTCGTTGGGAAACCACGTCACCGCTTATCTTTTCTTGTTACCCGGTATTTCAGTTTTTCTACTCACCGTCATCTTCCCCATTGTGAAATCGGTGCAAATTTCCTTCTATAAATGGAGAGTCCTCCCAGGAATCCCAAGCCCGTTTCTCGGTTTCGGCAATTACTCAAGGGCGCTTCACGACCCCATTTTCTGGCGAGCACTTGTGAATTCTGGCTTCTACATGCTCGTTACCGTTCCTCCTCAAATCTTCTTAGGGCTCTTAATGGCGATGTTGCTCAACAACAAGATCCGAGGAAGAAGCACGTTCCGTGTGCTTATCTATTTACCCGTAATTACCAGCTGGGTCGTTGTAACTTTGCTATTTCTTTACCTCTTCTCTGGTGACGGAGGATTCTTCAATTGGATACTCAAGGACGTACTCCATCTTGTAAACCAAGATGTGCAGTGGTTTGGGAGTAGATGGCCCGCCATGATTGCAATGAGCGCCCTTGGAATCTGGAAAGGCATCGGCTGGTCAATGATCATATTTCTAGCTGCCCTTCAATCGGTCAATCCTGAACTTACTGAAGCGGCGGCCATCGATGGCGCCGGACCTACACGCAGATTCTTCGCAGTAACGGCGCCAGCCGTCCGGAGAACAACGACTTTCATCAGCATGATGCTCGTTATTGGTGGATTCAACGTCTTCATCCAGGTCTATTTAATGACTCAAGGCGGACCTATGGGCGCGACGGAAGTTCTTCTCACGTATATGTACAAACAGGCGTTCTCATATTTGGATTTTGGCTACGGATCAGCCATAGCATTTCTACTGACAGGAATCATTCTTGTGCTATCCGGAGTTCAATGGAGATTCTTCAGGCCGGGTGATGATTCATGATCGTCGGCGGCAAGAAG
>JANMBV010000009.1:0-12417 GCA_031360585.1 Actinomycetes bacterium
GCCTGGGTCAAACACCCCGGCCAAGCGAGCCAAGAACAAGCCCCGTTCAATCGAGCGCGCCAAGCGCTTCGCGGAGTCCAAAGGATCTGGCTTTGCCGGAGAACGCACAGAGGAGCGCACCGCTCCACGTGCCACCGGCACCGTGAAATTCGCGCCCGCTCGCCGGGATGATCGCACCTCGGCTCGTCCAGAGACCCGCCCCACCACCCGTCGCGATGCCCGCATCGCGGATGCCGCCCGCGGAGATGGCCGTCCCAACTTTGTACCTCGCGAGCGCGTCAAATTCGTTCCTGGTGGAAAGCGCACTGGAGCCCCTGCCACGCGCAGCGCTCACAGCGGTACAGCCTCTGCTCACAAAAGTACCTTTAATCGCCCAAGTTCATCGCGTTCCACCAACAACTTTGCAGCTCGCCCGGACTCAAACAAGGGTGGACGAAATTTCTCAAATAGCCAGTACAGCGAAGATTTCGGTGCTGACGATAATTACATTGTTGATATCGAAGAAGAGAGCACCATCGAGGCTTCACACCACACGCCAAATGAGGCAAGCACTAAGACTTTTGCCGAGCTAGGAATTGCCCCTGAATTGGTGGCACTTCTTACCAGCCAGGGCATCAACTCACCGTTTCCTATTCAGGTAGCAACTCTTCCTGATGCGCTTAAGGGACATGACATCCTTGGTCGCGGACAGACTGGTTCTGGCAAGACCCTTGCCTTCGGTCTGGCAATGCTGACCAATCTTCATGGCAAGCAGGCTGCGCCTCACAAGCCACTCGGACTAGTTCTTACTCCAACCCGCGAACTTGCACAGCAAATCAACGATGTTCTAACACCTTTGGCCAAGGCAATCCGCCTTGATTGCGTTGTTATTGCGGGCGGAATGCCGTACGCAAAGCAGATCACTGCAATGCGCAGGGCCTGCCCCATTCTTGTCGCAACTCCTGGCCGTCTTATCGACCTGCTCAATCGCGGCGAAGTTCAACTCGATGATCTTCAGATCACCGTCTTAGATGAAGCCGATCAGATGGCAGACATGGGCTTCTTACCCGTTGTGAAGGAAATTCTTGATCAAGCCAGGCCAAATGGTCAGCGCTTACTTTTCAGTGCAACCCTTGATCGCGGTGTTGATTCACTCGTGAAAAAATACCTCAACAACCCAAAGACGCACTCCCTTCAAAATGATCGCGCATCGGTTAGCACCATGGAGCACCACGTTCTCGTGATGCTTCCTGGCGATAAAGATGAGATCACCGCGCAAATCGCATCTCGCGAGGGCCGTACTATTCTCTTTGTTAAAACACAACGCGGCGCAGATCGTCTTGCTGACAAACTTGCCAGCGTCGGTGTTCCCGTTGGCGCCCTACACGGTGGAAAATCCCAAGCCGTACGAACTCGAACCCTTGCCCACTTCAAAGAGAATCCAAACTCAGCCCTTGTTGCAACAGATGTTGCTGCTCGCGGTATTCACGTTGATGATGTTTCCCTTGTTGTCCACGTAGATGCTCCAACAGATCACAAGGATTACCTTCACCGTGCAGGCCGTACCGCCCGTGCGGGCGAAGCCGGAGTTGTCGTTACTTTGGCAACGTCCAAGCAGCAAAGCGCCGTCCGAGGACTCACTTCTCGCGCTGGCGTGTACCCGAAGTTCGTGGATGTGCGCCCACACCACGATGAATTGGTTTCTATTACCGGCTCTAAGCAGCCAAGTGGAGTCCCCTACATCGCACCGGTTGTCGAGAAGCCCAGCTTTGGTGGCCGTCGCCCACGTCCAAACTCAGATCAGAGACGCCGTAGGCCTAGATAGATTCTGCTACATTTGTTCTCAACACCCCCAGTCCCTTCGGTGGCTGGCTGCGAAATCCCGGCCTCGGTCGGGATTTCTGCTTTCACCATGCTGCCGGATAAGGAAGTCACGGGGCTCCTCGAAGCAATGTTAAAACCTGAGGGATTTTCCATATTCTAAATTAACCGCGAAGTGGGTTGGAATAAATTCCCTTCCATGGCTCAAGATGAACTACCGCCAAAAAAGGCCTAACGGATCCCAGTGAGTGTCTACGCTCGGATCTGCGGTAATCAATGAATCAGTAAACGCAAAAACAGAATCCAATAATTCACCGAAATTTTCTGGTAATTCCTGACGATCTTGCTTGCCTCGCCAATTCTCATATTTAGCCTGCCCAATTTCAGCGTATCCCGGCAGGCTGACTTTTAGAGTTGATATTGCAACGGCACGATACTCGGCTACTGCGCGCATGGAGTTCATTAGATCACTCGACGAAATTGGGTGCCTTCGACTGAGCTGATAGATGTCTCCAAAGTCGCGCCAACGAGTATTAGCCGTCCCACGTTGAATGGCCGTAACCATCTTCTCAGCCAGCACCATCGAAATCGGATAGCCGAGCAAACTAATTTGATTCGCGTCTTCTAGCATTCTTGGGAGTGTTATTTCCTTCGCTCCTGGAACTATCGGATCTCCAACGTTCAGATCGATATGAAATGAAATTCGAGCGGTGTGTAAGGTGGCGATAAGCGATACCCGCACACCGCTGTATTCATCATCATCCCGAATCGTTTCCGCGGAAGCGGCTGTAAAATCAAACATGATGCCATCCTCCTGAATTAGGGACGCAATCAGAACTCCGCCTTTCAGGACCAATTTCTCTCTCATTGAGCTTTGAGCGACTCGCGAAAGAAAACATTCCAGAGCATATAACGTCAATAGTTCTTGCATGCTTCGCTCACTTGCGCGAGCCAGTGATTGCAGGTCTCGATACCTTTGCTCGGCGATGTTCACGCCAAGATCTCCAATATTCTCTGAATTTGAATTTCTGCACCAGGAAGCCCTCTCGCAACCCTCAACAATTTAGCGGGATTGTTTCCAGATACGCGCAACCAACGGCGAATTCCCTCAGCTAATTCAGCTTGGTCTTTTTTCGGATGGCGAGCAAGATCAGCAAGTGTTCGCTCAGCTGAGTAGATTCCGATTGGCAGATTTGTGCCAGGAATAGCTCGTGTATTTCTCCCCTTATTGAATGTTCCCAACTCAAATCGATGCCAATTAACTAGAGCCTTCGTCTTTGGCGCCCATGCCCCTCGCGGAATTGCGATGTCTATTTTGTTCGGGATTGCGTCCGACAATCCATGCTCTGCGAGTGCAGACGTCAAACAGATCGTCGCAAACGGAATTTTGGCAGCGATCTCAGCCAAATCGAAGTCGAAAGCGGTTCCTGTTCGGCGCTCATAGAGACCACGAGCAATAGGAGTGATCTCTCCACGTTTTGCAAGACGATGCAGCGTGACCCGAGGGATTCCGAGCGAGAGCGCTTCAGCAGTAGTAAACGGGTTAGGCAGATCGGTCCACGGGGTACCCTTATCCGCTCTTCCCGCCGCCTTTCCACTTCGATTCATGGAACGAATCATACACACCCCCTAATAGGGTGTATAGGAATCGTTCCATGAATGCGCTGAGGTAAAATAGCCTAGATATAAGCCAAAATGCTCTTTTTTGCCCTTTTTGGACTACATGTAAGCCAGATTAGATTTCTAGAGCGATCTCGAAATCGAAAATTTGGTTTACAATACGTCCAGGAGGTCCATATGAGGGCGATAGTGCGGAGCACCCAGGATTGGGAGGCCGAACTCGGCCAACGGATTAAAGCCACTCGTAAGCAACAAAATCTCACCCAGCAAGAGCTGGCCATCAGATCCAATGTCTCACGTTCGGCTATCAAATACCTAGAGGCAGGTCATGGGTCAAGTCTTGCTACTTTTCTCAACGTTTCTCGCGCGCTAGGTCTAGATAAAGCCCTCGAGCAGGTCTTCACGACGGGTTCCACAATCTCGCCGTTAGCTCTCCTCGAGGCCAATAGAAAATCCAAACGCTAATGGGCGCTTACATTCCTGTCGAAGTAATCGAAGTCCGATGTTGGGGCCGCTCAGTAGGGGCCCTGGCCCACGACCCAACGCTCGCGTTAAATGTATTTGAATACTCCGCCGAATGGGTGGCAACCGGCGTAGAACTCTCGCCGTTACAGATGCCTAATCGCGCCGGCACATACTCATTTCCGCAAATCTCGAGAGAAACCTTCTACGGTCTACCAGCGATGATCGCCGATGCTCTCCCCGATGACTTTGGTAACGCAGTAATTGATGCATGGTTGGCCGAGCAGGGTGTTGATAAAAGGTCGATTACCAGTTTGGATCGACTCGCATACGCGGGAGAAAGAGCGTTAGGTGCTTTAACTTTCCATCCCGCGCAGCCGGGCCTCGAAGGTCCCACCACTGCCATTCAATTAGCGGACATCGTCACGGAAGCTAGAGCGTTGCTCTCCGGCAACGTCGCAACTACCCGATTAACCCATGATGCACTTTCTCAATTAATTCAAGTGGGTTCATCGGCTGGTGGCGCCCGTGCCAAAGCTGTCATCCAATACAACCCGAGCACGTATCAGATTCGGTCAGGCTACGCAGCGGGCGAATCTGGATTCGAGCCGTGGTTACTCAAATTGGACGGAGTCAGCAATTCAGCTGATGGATCGACAAATTCTCTTGACGCACCGAAACAATTCACCCGCATTGAATACGCCTATTTCCTCATGGCTACGGATGCCGGCATCACGATGTCAGAGTGTCAGCTGCTTGCTGAAGGTCCCCGAGCACATTTCCTCACTCGTCGTTTTGACCGCGAAACTTCTGGTGAACGTATTCACTTGCAGTCTCTCTGCGCATTGGATCATTTGGACTTTCGCATCCACGACACCCATTCCTACGCACAGTATTTCAGCGTCATTCGCGAACTAGGTATGGGACTAGATGAAATAGCTCAGGCATTTCGAAGGATGGTCTTTAATGTCGTCGCACTCAATCGGGATGACCACACCAAGAACTTTGCCTTTCTTCTGCCAAAAAATGGGACATGGGAGCTTGCCCCCGCCTACGACATAACTCATGCGTTCAATCCACAGGGACAATGGACACAACGCCATCAAATGAGCATCAATGGCAAATTTGAAGAAATATCAATTGAAGACTTCCACATTGTGGGAGATACGTACGGTGTTCCTGGTTACAAATCCATCGTTAATGAAGTCTTATCCTCAATTGAGCGCTGGGCCGAGTTTGCAGACGAAGCAGAGGTCAATCCTGAGACTCAGGAACGCATCGCCACTGAAATGAGAGAACACGGCCCTAGCAATCGGCTTGTTGGTTAAGTAGGGAAAGAAGTTCCCTGATCGGGGGCTCAAAAGCTTCGCCATAAGTTGGGAACGCGTGAACAACGTCTTGCAAAATTTCCAGCGGAATCTCTGCGCGAATTGCCAGAGTGGCCTCTACCAGCCATTCATCTGCTTTTGGACCAATAGCCGCGGCGCCAACTAGAACTTTCCGCACTTTATCGGCGGTCAGGATGAGCAATCCTCCTGATCCACCATCGGTCAGATATCGCGCCGTGTTGCTCAAATCAAATTGAGCAGAAATCAAATTGAGATTGTCTTCGTCGGTGATGTTACGACCCACACTTGCCACAGGTGGATCTGTGTAGATCGCGCGCGGAATAGCGACATAACTTGCACTTCGTGATGATCCAAGGAGATTGTCCGAGATCACACGTGCTTGGTAATTCGCAGTATGTGTAAAAGGGGCAATCCCCGTGACGTCCCCTGCTGCCCAGACATGCTCCTGACCAACAACGCGACATGACGCATCAACGGCGATGTACCCACGTTCATCTGCCTCAATGCCGAGTACTTCAAGACCTAAGTTTGCAGAATTTGGATGGCGTCCGACGGCGACGATTACGCGTTCTACGGCAAGAACTGTCCCGTCTGAAAGCGTTACGCGACTTTCTCCATTCTCACCCAGTGAAAGGTTACTGACTTTCATGTTCACCTTGATGACCACTCCATCTGCGGCCAATACCTCGGCAAGTTTTTCCACGATATCGGGGTGTTCCTTACCAGCGATGTGACCGCTTTCCTCGATAAGAAATGTGTGTGCACCAAAACGGGAAAATAATTGGGCAAGTTCGCAACCAACAGGTCCGCCACCAATAATCGCGATCGAACTAGGGCGTGTATTTGTGGATAGCGCTTCGTCACTGGTCCACGTCTCAATTCCATGTATGCCATCAATTTCCGGAAGATTTGCCGCAGAACCGGTGCTGATAACCAGATCTGAGAAATGAATTTCTTCGCCTGCGACCGCCACGGTTCCTGGTCGGGCGATTCGCCCCGTCCCCCTAAAAAGCACGACGCCTTCCGCACCTAACCTGTCCGCTGCCTGGGTATCGTCGCGTTCCTCCGCAATCGCGTTTCGGCGGATCGCTGCCGTCGAAAAAGCAAGAACGTCGGCGTCGAGAGCCAAGGGGATGGACGTTGCGCCCAGGCCCTGAGTCAGGCGGACATCGTGCCTGGTTTTGGCACTTTGAAGCATCGCTTTGCTGGGAACGCAGGCAACATAGGGGCATTCACCACCAACACGGTTGGCCTCGATGAGTCCCACGGACTTGCCGGCCTTCACTAAATTCGAGGCGATGTTCTCCCCGGCTGAACCCGCGCCAAGCACCACCACGTCAAAGGTTCTCACGTATCTAGTTTTCCCTTTTTGACAAATTATCGCAAATGTATTCAGCGATGGCCAAACTTGACGTCGCACCTGGCGACGGAGCATTTCGCACAGCCATGACTTTACCTAGGTGATGAATCCTAAAATCGTCGACTAGGGTTCCATCGCGATTCACCGCCTGCGCGCGAACTCCTGCGCCACCACGAACCACATCACTATCTTGAAGTTCAGGGATGTACACTCGAGCCCGATTTAAGAATTGGTGCTTGCTGATGGAGCCGAGCATCTCGGATACACCCATCTTCCAATGTTTTCTCGCCAACTTTTGAAAACCAGGCCAACGCAATGTCTCCCAAAGATCCTTCGGCGAAATATCGCGCCGAAAGTAGCCCTCACGCGCGAGAGCCAGAACAGCATTTGGTCCGACATCAACGCCGCCATCAATGCGACGGGTGAAGTGCACGCCTAGAAATGGATAATTTGGATCTGGCACCGGATAGATCAGACCTCGGACAAGTCCATTTTTCGTAGGGACCAGACGATAGTACTCACCTCGGAAAGGGATAATCGCTGGCTCCGCGTCATCACCGGCTTGTTTGGCGAGCGCGTCAGACTGCAACCCTGCGCAAATAATAACTCGATCGAATATCAGCTCTTCGTCGCTAACTCTTACTGCAACACCTCTGGACTGAGAAGTGATCGCTTCCACTGGATTGCCCAGCAACAAGCGACCACCCGCCGCCACAACATCTTCCGCAAACGCCCTGGCAACAGCTGGAAAATCTGTGATAGCGGTACGAGGTGAGTACAGCGCCGCAATTCCTACTGCGTGCGGTTCTATCTCGCGGATCTCTTCAGGCCCGACTTTTCTGAGCCCTACGACTTGATTGCGTTCCGCCCGATCTTGTATTCGATTAAGCGCCTCGATCTCAGAATTGTCCGCAGCAATGACAAGTTTGCCGCATTCGTCGAATGCGATGCCTCGATCAACGCAGTACTCTCGAAGCGACAGTGACCCACGTCTACACAGGATCGCCTTAAGTGAGTCCGGGGCGTAATAAACCCCAGCATGCACGACTCCACTGTTATGAGAAGTTTGGTGTGCACCGACGGTGGCTTCTTTATCGATAACGGTCACTTCTGTACCCTGTCGCACCAGCCCAAGTTGGCGAGCAACCGCAAGACCAATAATACCGGCGCCTATCACGGCGATGCGCTCAGATGTCATGCATCAACGCTACCTTGAGCAAACTGGCGATCTCGGTGCCTATCTGAGTTAAGAGCCGCACACTCAATTCAGAGTCAGTTGCACAGCGCCGGTCCATGTGATCCAGGGCGAAGACTCGCGATATTCCAGCGTTGACCAAGTCCTCTTCATTCAACCGACACGATCCCACTACTGCAAAGACAGGGATGTTCAACGCCCGTGCGCGCATTGCCAATGCAACCGGCAATTTTCCTGCAAGTGACTGCTCATCAAGTGCGCCTTCCCCGGTAATAACCAAATCGCATTCGGGCAGTAGATCATCGAGTTCAAGTAGATCGAGAATGTAGTCAGCCCCCGGCACCCGGATTGCTCCAATAAGTAGTGCTGCAAAGCCCAAGCCGCCACCCGCGCCTGACCCAGGTGCTTGCCATGCGATGCGATTTCGCTCCGTCCAGAATTTCGTCCCACTTTTCAACACCTTAACCAGACGACCGAGACCCAGTTCTAAAACCTCAACCTGTAGCGGATCGGCCCCTTTTTGCGGCGAGAAAAGTTTGGCAGCACCTGATGCACCAAGTAGGGGGCTGTCCACATCGGAGGCAAGGATTATCGACGTACTGGCAAGGCGCGGATCAAGGCCCGAAAAGTCCACCTTGGACAAAATAAAAAGACCGCCTCCGCCCAGAGGAATGGATTCACCGGTTTCGGTTGAGAACGTAGCACCAAGGCCCATCAAAAACCCGACTCCGCCATCAGTGCTGGCAGTCCCACCGACCCCTAGAACAATTGTCCCAGCCCCGAGGTCCAAAGCTGCGCGCACCGCTTTGCCGATACCGAGTGTGCTCGCCCCTAACGGATCCAGTGTGCCGCTCACATGACGCAGCCCGCAAAATTCTGCTGACTCAATAAAGAAAACATCGCCTTTGCGTGCGATCTTTGCTGGCATCCCCGTTGCAGACTCAATCGTCGTGTCCAACTCGATCACTTCAAATCCAGCGGCGGCTATCGCATCAATACTTCCATCACCACCATCTGCCAACGCAATGATCCTTACGTTGGCATGGGCGATGAGCCCTGCACTTATTGCCTCAGCCACCTCTTTGGCAGAGAGAGTCCCCTTAAACTTGTCGGGGGCAATCAGAACGCAGGCGGTCACAGAACCTGCCTTTCGCTTCTTTAGGCCATCTTGGCATATGCAGGCAGTGTAAGGAATTCCGGATAGTCATCAGAGATCACCATCTGCTCGAACATCTCCCGTGCATCCATCCATCTACCTGAAATAATGGAGTCAGCACTCAAGCGTTCGGAGATTTCTGCCATCTCCTCTTCAATGATTCGAGTGACAAGTCCACACGTTACCTTCTCACCATCGGCGAGGGTGATTCCCGTATGCAACCACTGCCAGACCTGACTGCGCGATATCTCTGCGGTCGCTGCATCCTCCATGAGATTGTTAATTCCCACAGCTCCGAAACCGCGAAGCCACGATTCAAGATATTGAATTCCCACGCTGATGTTATTTCGCAAGCCAGCCTGCGTTACCTGACCATTGGCGGAGGAAACGTCGAGAAGTTGAGCCGCCTCAATTCGCACATCAGATAAGGGCCTAGCCAGTTGATTCGGTGCGTCTTTGAGAACTGCATCAAAGGCTTCACGACAGATTTCGACCATGCCTGGGTGAGCTACCCATGACCCATCAAAACCATCTCCGGCTTCGCGCGTCTTGTCCTCTAGCACCCTTGCGAAGGCCCGCTCGTTCGCCTCTGGGTCTTTGCTCGGTATAAAGGCAGCCATCCCACCGATTGCATGTGCGCCACGCTTATGACAAGTCTTCACAAGTAACTGCGCGTATGCGCGCATGAAGGGCGCGGTCATAGTCACCGCATTGCGATCGGGAAGGAGAAATTCAACTCCGCGGGTTCGAAAACTTTTAATGATGCTGAACATGTAATCCCAACGTCCGGCGTTAAGGCCCGATGAATGTTCCCGCAACTCATAGAGAATCTCCTCCATCTCGAAAGCTGCCGGGTAGGTCTCGATCAATGCAGTGGCACGAATTGTTCCGCGAGCAATTCCAAGAATCTCCTGCGTGCGAATGAAGACGTCATTCCATAGCCGTGCTTCAAGATGGCTCTCCATCTTCGGCAGATAGAAATAGGGACCTTGGCCTCGGACTATCTGCGCCTTCGCACTCAGGGACATGTAAAGAGCGAAGTCAACGAGAGAACCCGATGTCGCCATCCGGTCCACGAGAATATGTTTCTCCGGCAAGTGCCATCCACGTGGACGCAGAACGATGGTCGCGAGTTCTGCGTCAGGCCGGAGTTCATACCGCTTGCCTTCGGGGCTGGTGTAATCGATTTTTCGATCAATAGCATCGCGCAAGTTGAGCTGGCCCTGAATCATGTTCTCCCACAAAGGTGTGTTCGCATCTTCATGATCGGCCAACCAAACTTTTGCACCGGAATTCAGAGCGTTGATCGTCATTTTTTTATCGGTTGGACCTGTGATTTCTACCCTTCGATCCACCAGCCCTGGGGCTGGTGATGCCACACGCCAACTTCTGTCCTCGCGAATGGAACGGGTTGCGCGGAGGAAGTCCAAGCTGGCACCACCGGCCCGTGCAACTGCTCGCTCTGCTCGCAGAGCCAGCAATTCCAGGCGGCGGCCATCAAATTCACGGTGCAAGGTGCCAATGAGAGCCACGGCTTCCGGCGTCAGCACTTCGTCGTAGCGATCATGCATCGGGCCGACAATGCGAATATCACCTAGATAACTCATATAGATCACCGTTTCCTCATCGTTTGCTAATACTGGTTTAGTGGAACTGCTCAGACTCTGTTGAACCCGCTAGTGCAAGAGTGTCGCTCTCCGGATTGATGGCAGTTGAAACCAGATCAAAGTAACCAGTGCCAACTTCGGCTTGATGCTTCACCGCGGTGTATCCGCGACCAGCTGCGGCAAATTCGGCCACTTGTAGCTCAACATATGCACTCATGCCGCGCTCTGCGTAACCCTGTGCAAGGTCGAACATTCCGTAGTTGAGCGAATGGAAACCTGCCAAGGTGATGAACTGGAATTTGTAGCCGAGTTTGCCCAATTCATCCTGAAAAGTCGCGATCTCTTGATCGGAAAGCGCGGCCTTCCAGTTAAATGATGGCGAGCAGTTGTAGGCAAGCATCTTGCCCGGAAATTGCTCGTGAATCGCTTGAGCAAAATTGCGGGCAAGTTCCAAATCTGGTTTGCCTGTCTCGACCCAGATCAGATCGCAGTATGGCGCGTATGCAAGGCCTCGCTCGATAACTGCAGCAAGGCCGTTGCTGATGCGGTAGAAGCCTTCAGGAGTTCTCTCGCCGGTGCAGAACTGCGCATCACGTGGATCAACATCACTGGTGATCAAGTCCGCGGCGAGCGCATCAGTTCGTGCAACGATCAATGTCGGAATGTCCATGACATCTGCTGCCAATCGGGCCGCATTGAGAGTGCGAATATGCTGCGCAGTTGGGATCAAGACCTTGCCACCCAGGTGTCCACACTTTTTCTCCGACGCAAGTTGATCTTCCCAGTGAACAGCGGCTGCGCCCGAGGAGATCATGTTCTTCATCAATTCAAAAGCATTGAGTGCCCCACCAAAGCCAGCTTCGGCATCGGCGACAATGGGCACGAACCAATCGGTGCCAACATCGCCGGTAGAACACGCGATCTGATCCGCCCGAATCAGCGCATTGTTAATGCGACGGACAACTGCGGGGACGGAATTGGCTGGATACAGGCTCTGGTCCGGGTAGGTCTGCCCCGACAGGTTGGCATCGGCTGCTACCTGCCACCCCGAAAGATAGATCGCCTTCAATCCCGCCTTGACCATCTGGACCCCCTGGTTCCCCGTCAGCGCACCCAGGGCTCGGACGAAGGGTTCCTCCGCCAGGTCCTTCCAGAGGCGCTCGGCTCCCCGGCGAGCCAGCGTGGATTCCTCAACCACGGTTCCACGTAGGCGGACTACATCGGAGGCGGTGTAGGTGCGCCCGATACCGGCCCACCGCGGATCCATCTCCCACTCGAATTGGATCTCTTCTGCGCTCTTGAGGTTTCTCATGGTCCGTTCCTCTCGTTCTACCGTGGTAATTCCAAGTAGATGTATCTTCTTTACAAATAGTTGACTCAGATAGGCAAATATGTGGAAAGATTCCCCGAACTTGACGGAAAAAGGGATGAGGCCAAAATTTCTACAGAATTTGATTCGGTAGCTCTGGGTCGCTGGATCCGCCACTACCGCAAGGCCAAGGGACTCACCCTGGATCAACTGGCCAAGGCGGTAGACGCCTCGGCCTCGCACCTCTCCCTGATCGAGACCGGCCAGCGCGAAGCACGGGTCACCATGCTCTCCAAAATCGCCGCCG
Source organism: Actinomycetes bacterium (assembly GCA_031360585.1). Lineage (GTDB taxonomy): Bacteria > Actinomycetota > Actinomycetes > Nanopelagicales > Nanopelagicaceae > QYPT01. The sequence continues at coordinate 12,166 of JANMBV010000009.1, forward strand.
CATTAGATGTCCCAGTCACCTCGTTGATGAGCCCACCCAAGGCCGACCGTCGTACCGAACTAACAATCTCGTTAGAGCATGCGCAGCGAAGCGAGCTTTATTCTTCCCTTGCACTTCGCAAAGTGCGGGTCGGCCCGAGCCTTCCCACCGATGCCCTGGAAGCCCTTGTTGGTCTTCACCAGGAATTAGTGCGCCGCTCATCAATTGCGGCAGCAACACCTGAAGAGGCGCGCAAAGCCAACGCGCAACTTC
>JANMBV010000018.1:0-4654 GCA_031360585.1 Actinomycetes bacterium
AATTTGCGTACCGCCCCAGTTCACGTTTGCAGGCATCGCCTCTTTGCCGCTGGTCCACGCCACGGGCGACGCCGCCGGTTCGACAACATGGGAAGGCATCATTGTCGGAGTCTTGGAGGCGGGAGCCAATCCCAGTCGAATAGCCGCTATCGGTTCAGGGTAATGAATAACCCGAGTAGCACTAAAGAGAAGTAGGTACACGGCGATAAGTCCAATGAGCAGATTGCGTATCAAGCGGATTATTAAGCGCACCTGTTTATCCTAGGGCCCGATAGGCTTAGGTTTATGGAGGCCAAGGAGCTAATCGACCAGTTGGCTGATCGAGCCCGTCTAGCCGCACGCACCCTTTCGAGATCCTCGGGGTTGGAACGAGAGGCCGCCCTTCTTGCGATTTCCGACGAAATTGAAAATCGAATCCCCGAGATCTTGGCTGCGAACAAAGAAGACATGGTTCGTGGCCTAGCAGAAGACATGCAACCCCAACTCCTTGACCGCCTCCTTCTTACCGATGAGCGAGTGCAAGCCATAGCGAAAGGTGCGCGTGAGGTGGCAAATCTTGCCGATCCACTTGGTGTCACTTTGCGCGAATCAACGCAACCCAACGGTCTTCACCTAAAGCAGGTGAGTGTTCCCTTCGGCGTTGTGGGAATGGTCTATGAAGCAAGGCCTAATGTCACGGTCGACGCCGCAGTGATTTTGCTGATGTCGGGCAACGCAGCGCTCCTGCGCGGATCATCCAGTGCTTCATCAAGTAACGAGGTCTTGGTGAAGGTAATGCGTGATGCTCTGGCGAGGACCTTTATTTCGCCAGATGTCATTCAATTGGTTCCTTCCAACGACCGTGAAACAGTCCACGCCCTCCTTCATGCCCGTGGCAAAGTGGATCTCGTGATTCCTCGGGGGAGCGCAGCATTGATCCGCATGGTCGTTGATGACTCCACCGTGCCCACCATTGAAACAGGTGCAGGCGTTTGCCATGTCTACGTCGACGAATTCGCCGATCTTGAAAAAGCCATTCCAATCGTTATGAATTCCAAGACTCATCGTCCGAGCGTATGCAATGCTGCTGAGACTCTATTGGTCCATAGTTCAATTGCCGAGATCTTCCTCCCGATGGTTCTCAAGTCTCTCTCTGATGCTGGCGTCGTCTTTCATTGTGATGATGCGTCTCTGAAGATAGCAAAATCGGCTGGCATCAACTCCTCGCTGGCAACCGAAGGGAATTGGGGAACTGAATACGGCGCCCTTGAGATGAACGTTGGGATAGTTTCATCCGTTGACGCCGCAAGTGATCACATTTCTAAGTACGGCACCAATCACACCGAGGCGATTGTCACCGAGAGTCCAGCTGCTGCTGAAAGATTTATTGCGCTCTCTGATTGCGCTGCCGTCATGGTGAATACATCGACGCGTTTTACTGATGGAGAACAAATGGGCTTTGGCGCCGAGATTGGCATTTCCAATCAAAAGTTGCACGCACGCGGTCCGATGGGGCTCGAGGCGATGACAACAACAACTTGGATTGTCACTGGATCGGGACAGATCCGCATTTAAGGAATTAGAGGGCGAGCGCAGCTTTCAATCCATTTCCCACTGCCGACATCACCGACGGACTCAGTGCCCCAAGATCGCGCCGGATTTCGTCTTCATAAAGTTCAACGATGTCATCACACACGGCGCGGCCAAGGAACACTTCACCTTTTCCTATTTCGACGATACTGGGAATATTGGGTTTTGGGGAGGTAGTCAGTCGGACGGCAAGAACCTGCGGTAAGTGAGAGTTCCGCTGATTGTTGGACACCACAAGAAAATACTTCTCATTTTTGATGTTGGAAAGTTTGGCTGCGTAAACCCTTCCTCGGAGAAGCGGCCACGTGACACTCATTCTTCATCGGCCCAAGTCGGACGGCGACGTCGTGCGTCTTTCCGTTTCTGCTGAGTGCTGTTTATGGAAATTCCTGATGCGATTTGCGCATAGCCTTCATGCTCGGCCGTCTTTTTCACGGCCGCCATCCCCGCCTCGAATATCGCATGCAAAAGAGCCGACGAGCTTAGTTCTTGATCCACAATCTTCGTTCCACTCAATTTTTCTAGCGCGAATTGATAACTTGAAGATCCGAGAAGAAGGGATAGGTCGCTTTCGTTTGTTTCAGTCAGCGGCAGAGAGGTTCGTCGTTGAACCGGGGACTTGATTCTTGATGCCATGCCTCACATAATGCCACACTAAATTGCTAACTACAAGCGACCGTCGCCGGTGTTGTTAATTCGCCGTACCGGACGCCGGTAAATAGACTTCCCTGCATGAGCCTCCTTTCTCGTAGCGATGTGGCCAATTTGGCCCGTTTGGCCCGAATAGAGATGACGGATTCGGAGTTGGACCATTTGGCCACGGAAATGGACGTGATACTTAACGCCGTCGCCCGGGTCCAGGAAGTTGCCACTGCCGATATCAAGCCAACTTCGCACCCGGTACCGATCAGCAACGTGACCCGCCCAGATGTTGTGGTGCCAAGTCTTACCCCGGAGCAAGCACTTTCAGGTGCTCCAGCGAAAGAGGATGGTCGATTCCGAGTGCCTCAGATTTTGGGGGAAGAGTAAATGGTTACTCGCTCAGCCCACGAGATGGCCGCCGCGATGGCAGCAGGTGAGATCACTTCCGAGAAGTTGACTCAAGATCATTTTGATCGAATTGCAGATGTTGATGCCGACGTTCATGCGTTTCTTTATCTAGATCACGAGGGAGCTCTCGCTCAGGCTCGAGCAGTGGACAAAGCACGAGCAAGTGGCGAGAAGGTTGGGCCCCTTGCTGGAGTTCCGCTCGCACTCAAAGATGTCATGGTTCAAAAGGGAGTACCCACTACAGCGGGCTCGAAGATCCTTGAAGGATGGCGTCCACCCTATGACGCAACTCTTGTAACGAAGTTGAAAGAGGCTGGTGTTGTCATTCTTGGCAAGACCAACATGGATGAATTCGCGATGGGCTCTTCAACTGAGAACTCAGCATATGGTCCGACGCATAACCCATGGGATCTATCAAGAATTCCTGGTGGATCTGGTGGAGGATCCTCTGCGGCCCTTGCTGCGTTCGAAGCGCCTCTGGCCATTGGAACAGATACCGGAGGATCGATACGCCAGCCGGCGGCTGTCACTGGAACTGTTGGGGTTAAGCCAACATACGGGGGCGTCTCCCGTTACGGGCTGATCGCATTCTCTTCAAGCCTTGATCAAGCGGGACCGTGTGCTCGCACTGTTCTGGATGCCGCGCTTTTGCATGAAGTCATTGCGGGACATGATCCAAAGGATGCAACGAGCATTAATGCTCCTGTCCCTCAGGTAGTTCATGCCGCACGAAATGGAAATGTGAAGGGCGTGAAGATCGGCGTAGTTAAGGAACTCAACGGCGATGGATATCAAGCCGGTGTCCGATCACGTTTTGAGGAATCACTTGAATTGCTTGCAAAGGCTGGGGCAGAAATTGTCGAAGTCTCATGTCCGAATTTTGAATATGCTCTTGCTTCCTATTATCTGATTGCACCAAGTGAGTGTTCATCTAACTTGGCTCGTTTTGACGCGATGCGTTATGGCATGCGCGTAGGAGACGAGGACGGCGTATCAGCTGAGTTAGTCATGAATTTGACCCGCGAGGTCGGCTTTGGCCGCGAAGTGAAGCGACGAATTATCCTTGGTACATATGCGCTTTCCTCAGGTTATTACGATGCATATTATGGAAGCGCACAGAAGGTCCGCACTTTGATAACCCAAGATTTCGCAAAGGCATTTGCGTCGGCAGATGTTCTTGTTTCGCCAACTTGCCCAACAACCGCATTCAAGATCGGCGCGAAGGTAGATGATCCCCTGGCGATGTATCTCAATGACATTGCCACCATTCCAGTGAACATGGCTGGTATCGGAGGAATGAGTCTTCCTTGCGGCCTGGCACCCGAGGATGGCCTGCCTGTTGGTTTCCAGATTATGGCTCCTGCCATGCAAGATCAGAGGTTGTATTCGGTTGGCGCGGCGCTTGAAGCGGAGTTGCTGGCGAAGTGGGGCGCTCCATTGCTCTCGCAGATTCCAGCATTAGGAGTTGCCAAGTGAGCCTCACATACGATGATGTAATTGCGAAGTACGAACCTGTGCTCGGACTTGAAGTGCACGTCGAACTCAATACGAAGTCGAAGATGTTCTGCGGATGCGCCACCGTCTTTGGTGCAGAACCAAATACCCAGACGTGCCCAGTTTGCTTAGGAATGCCAGGGGCTTTGCCTGTGGTGAACGAGAAAGCGATCGAGTCTTCTATTCTTATCGGCCTAGCATTGCACTGCTCCGTGGCGCCGTTTAGTCGCTTCTCACGCAAAAACTACTTCTATCCCGATATGCCCAAGAACTATCAGATCTCGCAGTACGACGAGCCGATCTGCGTCAACGGCTATGTTGATGTTGAGATCGATACGGATGATGGCGTAAAGCAGTTCCGCGTCGAGATCGAACGTGTGCACATGGAAGAGGACACCGGAAAGTCACTGCACATGGGCGGGGCAACTGGCCGTATCCATGGTGCGGATTATTCGTTGCTTGATTTCAACCGCGCGGGTATTCCTCTGGTGGAGATCGTCACCAAAATTGTTCCGGGAACGGGCAAGTACGCACCAGAGGT
>JANMBV010000037.1:0-1949 GCA_031360585.1 Actinomycetes bacterium
CGCAGACCGAGCTGGTGCAGGGCAAGTGGTGGCAGCTGGTGGCCGCCACGGTGTTTATGGCGAGTTTTGTAACCGCCTTTGCACTGCTGACCGACGCCTTGCGCGATGCGCTGGACCCCAAACTCCGCTAGGCGGGACGAACTCCAAATGAGCGACAAAAATCCATTGATCAGTGTGCAGCACCTGCGGGTTTCGTTCCGCGTCGGCAAGACCGTCACCACCGAGGCAGTCAAGGGCGTGAGCTTTAACGTGCCCGCCAACAGCACGGTGGCGCTGGTGGGCGAATCCGGCAGCGGCAAGAGCGTGACCGCCATGAGCATCGTGCGGCTGCTGCCCGAGAACGCGATTGTGTCGCCCCAGAGCAAGGTGTTGTATACGGGGCTGGATCGCGGGCTGGACCTGCTGCGCGCGCCGATCGAAGCCCTGCGCCAGATGCGCGGCAAAGACATCTCGGTCGTGTTCCAGGAGCCGATGAGCTCGCTCAATCCGGTGTTCACCGTGGGCGACCAGATTGCCGAGGTGCTGCGCATCCACATGAGCTTGAGCGCCCGGCAGGCGATGGACCGCACGCTGGCATTGATGACCGAGGTCGGCATTCCCAACCCCAAAGAGCGGCTCAAATCGTACCCGCATGAGCTCTCGGGCGGGCAGCAGCAGCGCGTGATGATTGCGATGGCGATTGCCTGCGAGCCCAAGCTGCTGATTGCCGACGAGCCCACAACCGCGCTGGACGTGACGGTGCAGCGCCAGATCATGGACCTGCTGGCGCGCCTGCAACAGCGCAAGAAGATGAGCATTTTGTTCATCAGCCACGACTTGGGCCTGGTGGGTGAAATCTCCAGCCAGGTGATCGTGATGCGCGGGGGCGAGGTGCGCGAGGCGGGCGATGTTGCCGCCATTTTCAATGCACCCAAAGACGCCTATACCCAGGCGCTGCTGGCCTGCCGCCCCCGGCTGGACAACCGCCCGCGCCGCCTGGCGGTGATAGACGACATCGTGAACAACACAGCCATCAGCACCGACCAGCGCATCAGCAAACCAGTCAGCGGCCCGCCGCTGATTGAGGTCAAAGGCCTGCGCAAGGACTACACCCTCAAAACAGGCCTGTTCAAGCGCCGTGTGTTCAGCGCGGTGAAACAGGCAGACTTCTCCCTGCACAAGGGGCGCACCCTGGGCGTAGTGGGTGAATCGGGCTCGGGCAAGACGACGGTGGGCATGATGCTGACCCGCCTGACTGCGGCCACGGCCGGCAGTATCCTGTTCGAAGGCATCGATTTGGCGCAACTCAGTCCGTCGCAAATGCGGCCCTACCGCCGCCGCATCCAGATCATTTTTCAAAACCCGTATGCCAGCCTGAACCCGCGCTTTACCGTGGGGCAGATTCTGATTGAGCCCTTGCGCATCCACAGTATTGGCCAGGACGACGATGACCGCGCACGGCTGGCGCTGGCGATGCTTGCCAAGGTGGGCCTCACACCCGAGGCGTTTGGTAAATACCCGCATGAATTTTCGGGTGGACAGCGCCAGCGCGTAGCCATCGCCCGTTGCCTGACGATGCGACCCGAAATAATCGTGTGTGATGAAAGCGTCAGCGCGCTGGATGTCAGCGTGCAGGCCACCGTGCTCAACCTGCTGCTCGATTTGCAGGAAGAGTTTGGCCTGACCTATGTGTTCATCAGCCATGACCTGGCGGTGGTGAAGTACATGGCCGACGACATTCTGGTGATGAGCCAGGGTGAAATTGTGGAACGCGGCAGCTCTGACGACATTTACAACCAGCCGCAACACGCTTACACCCGCCAGCTGCTGGGGGCCATTCCGCGCGGGCTTGACGAGACCCTGCCAGCGCTTGCCGGCCCTGGGTAAGCCAGCCCAAGCCAAAAATCACTTTGCTATATTATAAGTAGCTACTTATGCATGCTACACAAGGGCTAGAGGCCTATTTGACC
>JANMBV010000038.1:0-34088 GCA_031360585.1 Actinomycetes bacterium
GCTAACTCTTCCAGGGGGGGGTGTCCTAAGGGAGTTCTTTAGATTTGCCTGTCGCTGGTGGCGTTCTGTTGGGTCGGCGTGATTAAGAGTTGAGGGCTCAAGCCTGTAACCTAAGCCCATGTCGACCGATAACACGCGTGATTTCGTCCACGAGGGCTACGACGTTGCCTACGTTCAAGAGAAGTGGCTCCTCGTCTGGGACAAGTTGGCCCCTTTTAAATCGGGCCGCCCAGATGACATCCGCCCTAAGAAATACATCCTGGACATGTTCCCCTATCCATCTGGCGACCTTCACATGGGCCATGCTGAGGCTTACGCCCTAGGCGATGTCATCGCGCGGTACTGGGTTCAGCGAGGGTTCAACGTTATGCACCCGATGGGCTGGGACGCATTTGGTTTGCCCGCAGAGAATGCCGCGATCAAGCGCGGAATCGATCCAGCGCCGTGGACTTACGAGAACATCGCGGTGCAGAAGTCGTCGATGCGACGGTACGCGTGTTCCTTTGATTGGGACCGCACATTCAATACCTGCGATCCCGAGTTCTACCGTTGGAACCAATGGCTCTTCATCAAGTTGTTTGAACGCGGACTTGCTTATCGCAAGGCCTCCAACGTCAACTGGTGTCCTACCGATCAGACTGTGCTTGCGAATGAGCAGGTAGTAGCGGGTCTTTGTGAGCGCTGCGATACACCTGTCACGAAAAAGAAATTGACGCAGTGGTATTTCAAGATCACAGACTACGCAGATCGTTTGCTTGATGACATGTCGCAGTTGGAGGGCAACTGGCCAGACAAAGTTCTCACGATGCAGCGCAACTGGATCGGGCGATCAACTGGTGCGAATGTCTCCTTCCAAATCGAGGGTCGTAAAGAGCCTGTCACGATTTATACAACGCGCCCTGACACTTTGTATGGTGCAACATTCTTCGTGGTTGCAGCTGATAGCGATTTGGCGGCAGAACTTGCCAAGGGAACTGGCGTTGAGAAGAGGTTCACCGAATATCTTGAACAGATTAAATTGGCCAGTGACATCGACCGTCTTGCCACAGATCGACCAAAGAGCGGTGTCTTCCTTGAGCGATATGCAATCAACCCCGTTAACGGCGAGAAGCTGCCCATCTGGGCCAGTGATTACGTTCTGGCCGACTACGGCACTGGCGCGATCATGGCCGTGCCAGCACATGATCAACGCGATTTGGATTTTGCCCGCGCGATGGATTTACCCGTGCGTGTTGTTGTCGAAACTGGCGAGGAAGATCCATCTGTTACGGGAATCGCAACTGGAGGAGATGGTCAACTCATCAATTCTGGGCCGCTCAATGGTAAGCCAAAGGCGCAAGCAATTGAGTTCATTAACGCCCAACTTGAAGCCGATGGCCTTGGAAAAGCGGCGCGCAATTACCGCCTACGCGATTGGCTGATTTCACGCCAGCGCTACTGGGGCACTCCTATTCCTATCGTTCATTGCGACGCGTGCGGTGAAGTACCGGTCCCACTTGATCAATTGCCTCTGAAGTTGCCAGATGCTACAGGGTTGGATCTGAAGCCAAAGGGGACATCGCCTCTGGGCGGTGCGACGGATTGGGTCAATGTCCCTTGCCCAAAGTGCGCCGGACCTGCAAAGCGCGATACTGACACGATGGACACTTTCGTGGATTCATCGTGGTACTACTTGCGCTATCCAAGTTCCACCGATCACACGCAAATATTTAATCGCGAGGACGTGGACACGTGGCTGCCAGTAGATCAATATGTCGGCGGCGTGACTCACGCAATCTTGCATCTGCTCTACAGCCGATTCCTCACAAAAGTATTGAACGACATGGACATGCTCTCATTCGACGAGCCCTTCACGCGATTGCTCAATCAAGGAATGGTTGTCATGGACGGTTCGGCGATGAGCAAGAGCCGCGGCAATCTTGTGAAACTCTCCGATGAATTGGTTAGGCACGGAGTAGACGCGGTCCGTCTTTCATTGGTCTTTGCCGGCCCACCAGAGGATGACATCGACTGGGCCGATGTATCTCCATCAGGTTCGGTGAAATTTCTGAACCGTGCTTGGAGATTATCGGGAGACATCTCGAGTGCGGCAGGGGTTGATTTCTCGTTGGGCGATGTGGCATTGCGTAAGGCAACACACAAGGCGGTAAACGATGCTGGATTTGCCGTGGAGTCATTGCGCTTCAACGTGGCAATCGCGCGCATTATGGAATTGGTCAATGCGACACGGAAAGCGATTGATTCCGGGTGCGGCCCGACAGATCCCGCTGCGCGCGAGGCTGTCGAGGCAATTGCCATCATGCTCTCCCTTGTCGCGCCATTTACTTCCGAGGAAATGTGGGAGCGATTGGGACACAAGCCTTGCGTTGCCCTTGTCGGATGGCCAACGGTGGATGAGTCGCTTCTCATTGCCGACGCGGTTGTTGCCGTTATTCAGATCAACGGCAAGATCAAGGAGCGAATCGAGGTCTCGCCACTGATCACAGATTCTCAGTTGGAGATTTCTGCCCTGGCACACCCGACGATTGTGGAGGCCCTGCAAGGCGCCACGATCAGCCAGGTAGTCACTCGAGCGCCAAAGATCGTCAATATCGTTATCAACAACTGATAATGCTAAACAATCTCTGAGGGATCTTAAGGATTTCATAAGCGTGCCCTTTTCAATGGGCACATGGGTGACTTCCTGAACGACTACCGAGACCGCTTTCAGGACTGGGTAGCCGACCTTCAATTCAGCACGATTCATAAACGTGCCTTGCTTCTGCTCTTTGCCCTTGTCTGCGTGATTTCGTTTGCTGTCGTGGCTCGCGGGCATTCCCAACCAGTGGTGGAAACGGCGCCGATAGTGATTGCGCCGCCCAAAGTAATGGTGGATGTTGCTGGCGCCGTGAAGTCACCAGGTGTGTACGAACTTCCTGGAAATTCGCGCGTGATCGACGCTATTGCGGCGGCAGGTGGGGCGGTTGCGCATGCCGATACAAGTGATATCAATCTGGCACGGATTATCAAGGACGGCGAACAGGTTTATGTGGATTTACTGACGGTTTCACCTTCCTCTGTTCAAGGCGGGCCTGTTAAAAGGGCGGTAAAAAAGAAATCCGGCCCGATCAACATTAACCGCGCAACCGCCGGTGAATTAGATAGCCTTCCTGGGATCGGGCCAGTGCTTGCATCAAGGATCATCGATTATCGAAAGAGCAACGGGCCGTATACATCGGTGGATGATCTGCAGAAAGTCTCTGGTATCGGTAGCGCAAAATTCGCCCAGTTCAAGAGCAAAGTCCGCGTGTAAATGATTACCGCGCCCTCGTTCTTGGCGCGGCAATCTGGGCCGGAGCTCTCAGTCAGAGTTGGGTAAGTCCGTGGCGAATTTCATTTGTCGTGCTTGCCGTTACTTTCGTTGCTTGGCAACAGGGAAAGACCATTCTTATCGTTCTTGCATGCGCGGTGTTGCTGGGATCTGGGGTCATGTCCCTTCGTCAGATGGGGCTGTCGAACTCGGCTGTACATAAAATCATTGGAACCTCGACCACCATTGGATTTCAAATCTCAACTGATCCGACTAGAACTCAGGCAAAAGTATTCGGCTCGACATTGGCGCCCGCGAGTTATTCATTTCGTGCCACCGCTCTACAAGTGGGGCAAGGCGAGCAGATGTTCAAGCTGCGAGTGCCTATACGCGTGATTACTCAGAGCCCGCGAGTTGTCGGGTTGCTTCCGGGGCAGAGGGTTTTGGCGCGAGGCAGTCTGCGCGCGAGCAAAGAAGAACGCGTGGCAGCCATGTTCCTGATCAGAGGTGAAATCACAGTGGAGACCCAGCCCTCGCGTTGGGCAAGTGCCCTTGGATCTATAAGAACCCACCTGCGGGCATTATGTGGGCCAGGCGATGCGGGGGCGTTGATTCCTGGGATGATATTAGGTGACACCTCGTTGCAGACCCCGGAGTTCAAAAACGATATGCGCCGGTCGGGGCTTACGCATTTAGTAGCGGTAAGCGGGGCGAATTTCGCCATCATCTCCTTTTTCGTCTTGTGGTGCATGCAGTGGATATTCAGGTCATTGCGTATGCGTTTGATTTTTACCGCCGTTGCGCTCTCAAGTTTCATAGCTCTGGTGCGACCATCCCCGTCAGTATTGCGCGCCGCTGCCATGGCAAGCGTCGTTCTCTTTGCAAGGGGAGTCGGCAAGAGGAGCGACCCGTTGCCCGCCTTGGGCTTTGCCATAGCGGCAGTCGTGGTCGGAGATCCCTGGCAAGCACGGGATCCCGGTTTCGCACTCTCAGTATTGGCGACGGCTGGATTGCTTCTGCTATCACCGCGTATTGCTAAGTGGCTCGGTAAATATGTTTCGCCTTTAGTTGCCGGTGCGCTGAGTCCGCCGATTGCTGCGGTCGTGATGTGCGCGCCGATTTTGGTTGCACTCTCTGGGTATTTGGGGCCAATGACTGTTATCGCCAATCTCTTGGCAGCCCCGATGGTTGCACCGATAACCATCATTGGATTTGTAGCGGCCTTGGTGGCTCCCATTTCCACTTCGGTCAGTTCGTTCTTGATCTTCCTTATTAAATGGCCAGCAGGGTGGATCGCGGGGGTCGCACATTGGGCTGCCAACTTTCCCGTGATTCAAATGACGAAAGGACTCGGGGGATTCATCGGTGTAGGTGTTTTAATCCTGGCCACCTTCGGCATGTTTGTGATCTGGAGATCGCACAAATTAATGATCGCGATACTTCTTTTTGCGGTGTTGATCTTCGCCTGGGTTGGTCAATGGCCGTCAGGGGACTGGCAAGTTGCCAACTGTGATGTCGGGCAGGGTGATTCTCTTGTAGTGAATTTAGGAAATCAGCGAGGCCTTGTCGTTGACGCCGGACCGGATGCCCAATTGGAGGATCGATGTCTTAGCCGATTGGGAATTCGGTCGGTGCCGCTTCTGATCTTGACGCACTTTCACGCCGACCATGTGGAGGGAGTTGCCGGTCAGATACACAATCGCAAGATTGGACAAGTGTGGGTAAGTAACAATGATGAACCTAAATTTGAGAGCAACAGAGTGTTCGCATGGCTGGCCAGAGTCCCAAAGGTCGTTGCAGTGCGAGGGACATCGGCCCAGTTAGCCTCCAATCGCGGACCCGTCACGGTGCGAGTCCTCTGGCCAGACGACGGATCTCATGCCTTCGATGTCCTGCCAGGGGATGGCTCGGCTATCAATAACTCAAGTATCGCCGTTGAAATTACTACGCCAGATTTTTCACTTTTTGCCGCAGGGGATCTGGAGCCCAGCGCCCAATCTGAAATTCTGAACTCGGTGGGTCATGTCGATATCTACAAAGTCAGCCATCACGGCTCGGCCCACCAAGACGCGGCCTTTATGCAACGGCTATCGCCGACAGTTTCGCTTATCAGCGTCGGAGTGGGCAATTCTTACGGTCATCCCGCGGAGCAGACCATTGCGGCACTGGTTAGACTTCGAAGCAAAGTTTACAGAACTGACAGAAGTGGCGGGATCGCGATAACAGCGCGAAATCATCGCTTCTCGGTTCATACGAGTGCCGGCGCGTGGTGGCAGAAAGTGAGGTTGGGGTGAGCCTTTATCTTCTGATGGGCTCTGAAGCAGCCCTCGCCGATCGCGCCCTTGCCAAACTGCTGGCGCAGATGCGCGAGGAAAGCGCCGAACTAACTTTGTTATCCGCACCCGACGTCGTTACCGGTGACATTGCAGATGCGCTTGCACCCTCGCTCTTTTCAGAAAGGCGTGCCTTGGTTCTGCGCGATCTCCAAGACTTGCCCGATGATTGCAAACCCGAGATCATCCGCTACCTTGCAGAGCCTGATCCGATGATCTCCGTGATCTTCATTCATAAGGGCGGTGTGAAGGGTAAAGCACTCCTTGATCAGATTAAGAAGGCACATGCGCAGATCATCGCCTGCGATGCGCTAAAGAAGGAGAGCGAGAAACAAGATTTTGTCCGCCACCTATTTTTGGATCTGGGACGCAAAGCGACCCCGGGTGCAGTCAATGCGTTGATAGGCGCGGTCGGCACCGATCTCCGTGAATTGACCGCGGCGTGTAGTCAGATCGCATCCGATACGGTCGGGCTCATTGATGAGGCGATGGTGGATAAATATCACCAGGGTCGAATTGAAATGACGGGTTTCGACGTGGCAGACGCTGCCCTGGATGGGGATGTTTCGCGTGCCCTCCTCACTCTTCGAAATGCCTTGGATTCTGGAACCGACCCTGTCATGGTGACCAGTGCCATTGCATCGGCGCTTCGCGGATTGGCCAAAGTTTCCGGGACAAACCGTGGTTCCAAATCATTCGAATTGGCATCGGTCTTGGGCATGGCTCCGTGGCAGATCGACAAGGCCCGGCGCCAGTTGTCCTCGTGGTCTCAGGCAGGAATTGCTCGGGCAGTCGGTGCCATCGCCCTGGCTGATGCCCAGGTGAAGGGGGCAGCGGTGGACCCGATATACGCCCTCGAGCGCGCGGTCACTGACATAGCCCGTTCGCGCTCGTAATCAAATGCTCGCTTCTTGACCGACAGTTTGCCACTTTCTGCAGCTCTGGTTGCCGCTTGAGTTGCGGGATCTGGCTCGGCGACTGCGATGAACCGGCAAGTAAGTGAGCCACGCTCACGATTACGCCGGCAGATTGTGAGTATGTCCAACTTTTAGTTATGGCGAACTCTCTATTGAAAGACTACAGACTTTTTGTTTCCACTATTGCCCGACTCCTGCCACGTCTAATTTGCGAATTTGCGAAACGAACAGTTATCCGCAGGATCTGTATTTGGACATTGCCAAAGAACAAAAATTTTTGACCAGCCATATGGTTGCATTTTCAAATGAATCTTCGTACGCTACAATGCGGGTATCTGTGATGAGTCAACTCGGGTCCATAGCGCCGGGTTCATTTGCAACTGCCACGCAGTGAATGGCGCAACTGGGAGCAGGTTATCCGACCAAATTCGCTTTACGACAATTTACTTCATGAACGGCCAGGCTTTGCTATCGACCCAACTGGTCTTGATCTGGGGTCTAGGGGTTTGGAGGATTTTGCTCTAAGAGCTTTTCGTGCTTCGGATGAACGTTTGTGGTTGGTGTGTTACTAGAGTTGGGAATTTTCGCTCCATATTGTTCATGCTTTCTATAAATCTAGTTCAGGAGATTGCATCACCCGCAGTAGTGGTAGCGGATTTACTGTTTCATCGGCCGTTCGCGCCTCGGTTCTTGAACTAGCACAGACATCTGAACAGACTGAGCAGGGCGTCCCTACGAGATGGGGCGGTGGGCACCGCTCATGGGCGACCAGCGAGGCGGTTGATCGATTAACGACCTATTTTGATTCCATGGAGATCGTAGTCCCGCAGTTGGGGCTAGATCCACCAACGCCTCTGAATCAAGTTCGAGTGCTGGAAGAAGTATTTGCGCACCTTGGCTCGGAAATGCTTGTGATCGAAATACCAGTTCAAGTCCTTGGAAGGTGGACTTTGCGAGTTTTAGGTCCCGGACTTGTATGCAATTTTCACAAGTCAAACAGTACGGGAGGGCGCCGACTATTCGATCGTACTTTCCCCTACCCCGTACCTTGCTGATAAAAAAGTGTTTGGAGGCTTTGGTGGAAAGACACGGCAGGTTGTCTTGTTTTGATTTGAAATTTAACCCGGCTGGGCCAAATTTCTTCGCGAACACGTTTTCAATAGAAGAAAAGTTTTTGCACGCCACCGATGAGAGAGGTCTGAGATGATGCATGGGATGAGAAGGCAACCCTCCGATTTTGGCAGGAAAGGCGAGTCGAATTGAAGCGAACTCGATTAAACGCAAAAACTGACGTGTCATCGGCGACGCAAGTGCCACTTCGAAGAAATATCCCCTTTCGTCTCTACTGGATAAGTGAAACCATTAGTGATATTGGCAGCGGCGTTAGCATGGTTGTATTTCCACTTCTTGCTGTTGTTTTGTTGCATGCAACTACGTTCCAAGTTGGTTTACTCGTAGCAGCTGAGAATATCGGATGGCTATTAATTGGGTTGCCTGCAGGTGCGCTAGTTGAGCGCTGGGATAAGCGAAGAGTTCTAATCTATTCCGAGTTATTCTGCGGGGTAACCACGGTCTCGGTTCCAGTTTCGTACGCCTTTGGGGTTCTAACTTTTACCCAGCTCGTCGCTGTCGCAGGTGTCGTCGGCACAGTGAGAGTGCTATCAAGCATCACCATCCAAGCTTTTTTGCCTGCGGTCGTACCGCCCGATCAATTGGTTGAATCGAATGGGCGAATTCAAATTACTGGCTCAGCCGCGGGGGTTCTCGGACCTGGACTGGGTGGTCTCTTTGTGCAATTTTGGACCGCCGCTGGCGCGGTGGCAATCGACGCCGCTAGTTTCTTTGTCTCGGCGCTGACTCTTTCGCAAATATCCGCCTTGCCTCAACAGGCTCGTTCGGGTGATCGGCATCGACTCGACCTCCGACGACAAATTGCAGAAGGCCTTCGATTTGTGTTCGGCACTCCACGCTTTCGTTGGCTAACTCTTTATGGCGTGCAGTGGAACCTGATGGTGGCGACCCAGGAAACGCTAGTGATTCCTTTTCTCGTGCGAGTGTTGCATGTTCGAAGTGGTGCTATTGGTTTCTTGCTTGCAACGGCTGCAATCGGTGGCATTCTGGGCGGAATGATTTCCGGCGGTATGAGCAAACGAGTTGGACCAGGCCGATCGGCGATTATTGGTCTTTGCATTGGCGGTGTTTCAGCTTGTCTTATCCCCATGTCGACTGGAGGTCGGGGCTTAGTTTTTTTCGCACTTGGCAATTTTGGTATCGCACTTGGCGGTTCAATCTGTGGAGTCATGAATGGTAGCTTCCGCCAAGCCGCCTGCCCGCCCGAAATGCTTTCTAGGATGGCTGCTTCGACACGGGTTTTTACATGGGGAGCTTTGGCCGTAGGCGGGATTTTGGGTGGCTATCTTGGCACGGTGATGGGTCTTCGCCCAGCGTTATACGTCGCAGCAGGAGGACTTCTTCTCACCCCGCTCTGGCTTATTCTGACTTCCGCTCGAAATCTGGACTTTCTGCCCAATCCTTCATGATTGATGGGGGGTCCACCCAGCATTGTCAGGCTAATTTGAGCCTTACCTGCTCGCGCTGGTAGCCTACGACCCTTAGTGAAGATCCATCAGGGTCATATTCTTACTTTTAGAGCTGGAGAACTACGCGTGGCAAATATCAAGTCCCAGATTAAGCGGATCAAGACCAATGAGAAGGCACGCCTTCGCAACAAGTCGGTTAGTTCCTCTATTAAGACTGCCGTCCGCAAGTTCCGCGCTGCCGTGGTCGCAGGCGACCATGGAGTTATCACCACCGAACTACGCACCGCATCGCAGGCACTAGATGTCGCCGTTGCCAAGGGTGTCATTCACAAGAATGCAGCAGCCAACAAGAAGTCATCCATGGCGAAGTCGGCTACAAAAGCTGGCGTTCGTTAATTATCTAGTTCCTTCAACGCGAGGCTAGTTTCATGCCTTCGATCTCCCTTGCCAAGGCACCGCAACCGGCGGCTACCGATCCGGCGCAAATACGTAACTTTGCAATCATCGCTCATATAGACCACGGCAAATCAACTCTGGCTGATCGAATGTTGGGTATCACCGAAGTTGTAGATCCACGTAACATGCGCGCGCAATATCTCGACCGTATGGATATCGAGCGCGAACGCGGCATTACTATCAAGTCTCAAGCAGTGCGTCTGCCATGGCGTTCGGGCATTGATGGCAAGGAATACATCCTGAACATGATCGACACACCTGGTCACGTCGATTTCACCTACGAGGTGTCGCGCTCGCTGGCGGCAAGTGAAGGCGCGATCTTGCTCGTGGACTGCGCCCAGGGAATTGAAGCCCAGACATTGGCCAACTTGTATTTGGCGATGGAGAACAACCTCAAAATTATTCCGGTCCTTAACAAGATCGATCTGCCGGCTGCCCAACCAGAGAAGTTCGCAAAGGAATTGGCCAAACTCATCGGGTGCGAGCCAAGTGACTGCCTACTTGTTTCTGGGAAAACTGGCGCTGGTGTTGCCGATCTTCTAGATCAGATAGTTGAGCAAATCCCGGCTCCTCAAGGTGATCCCAATGCACCAGCGCGGGCGTTGATTTTTGATTCTGTTTACGAC
This sequence comes from Actinomycetes bacterium, assembly GCA_031360585.1. Classification (GTDB taxonomy): domain Bacteria; phylum Actinomycetota; class Actinomycetes; order Nanopelagicales; family Nanopelagicaceae; genus QYPT01. The sequence goes on from JANMBV010000038.1 coordinate 10,162, forward strand.
GTTTACCGCGGCGTTGTCACCTATGTACGGGTAATCGACGGACATCTTTCAGCACGCGATCAGATCCAGATGTTCTCAACTGGCGTACGTCACGAGATGCTTGAGGTCGGTGTCATCTCACCTGAGCCGATTCCAAGCAAGGGGTTGGGTGTTGGCGAAGTTGGATACCTGATCACCGGCGTGAAAGATGTTCGCCAGTCACGAGTTGGTGACACGGTCACGAATTACAACAATCCGACTAAGACGCCACTTGCGGGGTACAAAGACCCAAAACCAATGGTTTTCTCGGGGCTCTATCCCCTTGATGGGGCGGACTATCCGCTACTGCGCGAGGCGCTGGATAAATTGCAACTCAATGATGCGGCCCTTGTGTATGAGCCGGAATCATCGGCAGCCCTTGGGTTTGGTTTCCGTTGTGGATTCTTGGGACTTCTTCACATGGAAATTGTGAGGGAGCGTCTTGAGCGCGAATCAAACTTGAGTCTTATCTCCACTGCGCCCAACGTTGTTTACAACGTCAAACTTGATGACGGTAAGTCAATCATCGTGACCAACCCCAGTGAATTTCCTGAAGGAAAGATCATGAGTGTCGAGGAGCCGATTGTTCGCGCAACGATCCTTGCACCCAGTGAATTCATCGGGGCGATCATGGAGCTGTGTCAGCAACGCCGTGGCACATTGCTGGGCATGGATTATCTCTCAGAAGATCGCGTCGAGATTCGATATACGCTGCCACTTGCTGAGATTGTTTTTGATTTCTTCGATAAATTAAAGTCGAGCACCCGCGGATATGCCTCCTTGGATTACGAAGCGATTGGTGATGCTGAGGGCGATCTCGTGAAGGTTGATATCTTGCTCCAAGGCGAAGCGGTGGACGCATTCAGTGCGATCGTGCACCGCGATAAGGCTTACGCATACGGGCTCATGATGACCGCCAAATTGCATGCGTTGATTCCTCGCCAGCAGTTTGAGGTTCCGATTCAGGCAGCAATCGGCTCACGCATCATTGCTCGAGAGAACATCAGGGCCATCCGCAAGGACGTTCTAGCAAAATGCTACGGCGGAGATATCTCCCGAAAGCGCAAACTTCTGGAAAAGCAGAAGGAGGGCAAGAAGCGCATGAAGATGGTCGGCCGCGTCGAAGTGCCCCAGGAAGCATTCGTTGCAGCCCTGGCAACTGATGCCGATATTGATAAGGCGAAAGCCGCCAGGAAGTAATCACCATGTCGGACTTGTCTTTTTACGTCCACATTCCTTACTGCGTAAAGCGATGTGGCTACTGTGACTTCAACACATACACGCCATCTGAATTGCGCGATGGCGGCACTCTGGAGGCTGTCTCAGGCGATTACATCGATGCAGTTCTTCACGAAATCGATGTTGCCTTCAAACAGGCACCAGATGTCAGCGTTCCAACGATCTTTTTTGGCGGGGGAACGCCAAGTCTTCTTCCCCCGCGCGATCTGGGACGGGTCATTTCTTCAATAAGACAGAAGTGGGATCTGGGCGAGGATGCCGAAGTGACGCTAGAGGCCAACCCGGACTCAGTTGATGCTGCCGGACTGACGGAACTGCGCGCTGTGGGATTCAACCGGATTTCCTTTGGAATGCAATCGGCGGTCCCGCACGTTCTCAAGGTTTTGGATAGAACGCATAACCCAGAAAACATCGCCAAGGTCGTGGAGGCTGCGCGTGGTGCAGGTTTTGAGAGCATCAGCTTGGATCTCATTTACGGAACGCCAGGGGAGTCACTGGAAGACTTCCGAACCTCGGTTACATCTGCCCTTGAATTGGGAGTCGATCACCTGAGCGCTTACGCGCTGATTGTGGAGACCGGCACAAAACTTGCAGCGCAGATAAAACGCGGCGAACTCACAATGCCCGACGATGATTTGATGGCCGACATGTATCTGCTCGTTGATCAACTTTGCGAGGCGGCAGGGATGTCCTGGTATGAATTGAGCAATTGGTCCAAACCGCGCCACGAGTCGCGACACAACATCGCGTACTGGCGAAATGCCAATTGGTGGGGACTCGGACCCGGGGCGCACTCGCACATGGATGGAATCCGCTGGTGGAACATGAAGCACCCGACTGCGTACAAGAATGCTCTATTCGGTGGCACATCGCCCGTGCAGGAAAGCGAGGTGCTCACATCGCAACAAAAATCCGATGAGGCAATCATGCTTTCCATACGTATGCGCGGCGGGATTTCGCTCCGTGACTTGTCCGAAGCACAGAGGGGAAAAGTGGTTGAATATCGCTGGAGCGGCCACCTTGATTCCATGCAGTGGGATGAGGGCAACTTACAATTGACCCCCAAAGGGCGCCTGATCGCCGACCGAATCGTCCGTGAATTAGTTGTGTAGTAGCGTGTAGTCCTATGCAAACCGCACACATCATCCTTTCATCCCTTATCGCGTTGGTATTTGTCATCGCCGGTCTGGCCAAGGCAAGTGGCAATCCAAGGGGCCTTGCGGTTACCCGTGAGGTCAACATCAAAGATGGTCTCGCCCGTGTGATCGGTCTGGTCGAAGCGATGGCCGCCCTCGGTGTCGTCATCGGATTGCGTAGTGCCTTCATCCAGTGGATCGCGCTGGTTGTCCTCTGGGTGGACATGAGCGGGGCGATGTATTTTCATTTCAAAGTTGAGAAGATCAAGAGTTCTTTTCCACCATTTTTCCTTCTTACTTTGGTCTCCATCGCCCTCGTCACGATCTAGTTGGATGCAATGGAATCGCGTCGTCTAGAAATTCTCCGCGCAATCGTGGATGAGTATGTCTCGACCCAAGAACCGGTCGGATCAAAGGCGATTGCAGACCGTCACGGCCTTGGCATCTCACCTGCGACCATCCGAAATGAGATGGCACTCCTTGAAGAGCAGGGGCTGATCACGCACCCCCATACAAGTGCAGGCCGAATTCCTACAGACCTCGGTTACAGAGTATTCGTTGATAAGTTGGCCACTATCAAACCCCTCTCATCGGCTGAACGCCGAGGAATAGAAAGTTTTCTTGAAGGGGCACACGATCTCGATGACGTTGTCATGCGCACAGTGAGATTGCTCGCCGATGTGACCAAGCAGGTTGCAGTGGTTCAGTATCCATCGTTGGCGAAGTCGCGGGTTCGCCACCTTGAGTTTGTCTCTCTGACCCCGTCGCGACTGATGCTTATCCTAATTACGGATAGCGGAAGAGTTGAGCAGAGAATTATTGATTTTAGCCACGACGTTGAGGAATTCTTCATTGCAAGTCTGCGTTCACAATTAAATCAGGCGATTTCAGGGGCCCGTCTCCTTGATGTTGCCGATCGATTAACTGGGCTCGTGGCGGGGCGCCCAGGAGATGAGCAGAGCGATGTCAACGCCATTGTGACGACTCTGACGGAGATGTCGATGGAGAAACCCGAGGAACGGGTAGTGCTAGCTGGAGCGGCAAATCTAGCGCGATTTCGAGAAGATTTCTCCACGCAGATCCACCCGATCCTAGAAGCCCTGGAAGAACAAGTTGTCTTACTGCGCCTTTTGGGTGATGTCGGCGAGACCGTGCAAGTCAGAATTGGCCAAGAGCAGAGCGAGGAGAATCTGCGCCAGACAAGCGTTATATCGATGGGATACGGCAGTGATGTCAATCCACTCGGCGCTCTCGGCGTAATTGGTCCAACCCGCATGGATTATGCGGCATCGATAGCGGCGGTATCCGCAGTAGCTCGTTATGTCGGGCGTTATATGAATGAGGGTTCGTAGTGGCTGATTTGTATGAAGTCTTGGGTGTTGATCGTGATGCCAACCAAGACCAAATTAAACGTGCCTATCGCAAACTTGTGAGGGAGCTGCACCCAGATATAAATCCGGACCCGCAAGTTCAAGATCGATTCAAAGAGATCACGGCTGCCTATGAAGTTTTGAGCGATCCGCAAAAGCGCTCTAATTACGATGCCGGTGGAGCCGCAAATTTTGGTGGCGGTTTCGGTGGCGGCAACTTCGGATTCGGCGACATTATGGATGCTTTCTTCGGTGGAGGCGGAAGTCGCGGCCCACGGTCGCGCAAACGTGCGGGTCAAGATGCGCTGATTCGCATCGAAATAGATCTCAACGAAGCATGCTTTGGAACCGAACGTGAGATCACAGTTGAAAGTGCCGTCATCTGTCCCAAGTGTGATGGGTCAGGTTGTGCAGATGGTGGTCATTCGACGATGTGCGAGATCTGCAAAGGTCGCGGGGAAACTCAACATGTCACCCGTTCCTTTATTGGTCAGGTCATGACGAGCCGACCGTGTGCCAATTGCCAGGGGTACGGCAGTGTTATCACCAACCCCTGTCGCGAATGCGCAGGCGACGGGCGCGTGCGATCGCGTCAAACAATTTCCGTGAATATCCCGGCCGGCGTTGAAACAGGAAATCGAATTCAACTCAGTAGTCGGGGTGAAGTGGGACCCGGGGGCGGGCCAGCGGGTGACTTGTATGTTGAAATCGTTCAAACCTCTCATGAGTTCTTAGTGCGCGAGGGAGATGCCCTCCATGTTGCGCTAGAAATCTCCATGTCGGCGGCGTCCCTTGGCACGACGCTCACAGTGGAGACACTGGATGGTCCGATTCCCCTACTCATCAAGGCTGGTACTCAGAGTGGTTCGACTATTTCGGTCAAGGGCAAAGGGGTGACCCATCTGCGAAGTGGTGGGCGTGGCGATCTTTTCGTCCACCTGGAAGTGCATACGCCGACTAAACTCAACAAAGAGCAAGAGGAGTTGTTGCGTAAATTCGCGCAATCGCGAGGCGAGAAAGAGGGCGAAGCTCAGATGCAACGCCATGACGGTGGGTTCTTCAGCAAGTTCAGAGACGCTTTCGGTCGCTAATGCTGCCTCTCTTCTACGTCGCTGAGCTTCCTACGCATACCAATGAACGTTTTCGATTGATTGGTCATGTCGGTCATCACATCGCACGGGTACTACGCGCCGTGCCTGGTGAAGAAATCCTGCTCTCTGACGGAAAGGGTTATTGGTCGCGCGTCTCCATCATCGCAGTCGAGAAGGCTTCGGTCGACCTCGCCGTAATGGAGACGGGTTTCCAGCAACCACGCGACATTTCGATCACCGTTGTACAAGGCATCACCAAAGGCGATCGCACCCGTGAGAATATTGAATTGCTGGTGCAGGCCGGGGTTGATCGAATCGTTCCATGGAAGGCATCACGATCGATTGGCAAACTTCCAGATGGAGTTGGGAAACTCAAGATTGCAGTGTTAGAGGCTGGCAAGCAATCTCGCCGTTATTACCTTCCGGAAGTGGAAGAAGTCGTCGACATGGACAAGCTTCAAGGGATTCTTCGCAGTGCAGATCTCTCTATCGTCCTTGAGGCAAATACTGAGAAGAAGCTGTCAGAGTTGGTGAGCAGGAACCATCATCTGACTTCTATAGTTCTTGTCGTTGGTCCCGAAGGCGGCATTTCCGATGTAGAGCTTGAAAAGATGGAGGAGGCTGGGGCGATTCCGGCCAAATTGGGACGAACGATTCTGCGTTCTGCACATGCAGGGATTGCGGCCGTCTCAGCTTTAAGTGTTGCTCTGGGACTCTGGTAATATCATGATGGAATTTGAGTCCGATTGTCTTTTTTGCAGAATTATTGAGGGTGAAATTCCGGCCACCATCGTCTACCGCAACGAGAACGTTGTTGCATTTCGCGACATCACGCCGCAGGCACCAACTCACGTCGTAATCGTGCCCACCGTGCACGTTGAAAATGCCGCCGGCTTGGCACGGATGTCCTCGGTCATCACCGCGGCACTTTTCGTGGCGGCGGATGAGATTGCAAAGACCGAAGGCTTAGACGGTTACCGAGCGGTCTTCAACACCGGCGCATCGGTGGGACAGAGCGTTTTTCACGCTCATTTGCACCTCCTAGGCGGTCGTGCTTTCGCGTGGCCGCCAGGATAATGCGATAACCCATAGAATAAGCTCAATGGAAAGAACTCTTTTCGCGGTACCAAGTGCGATACCAATGGTTGCACTATTGGGCGCAACGGACTCACACCTGCGCATCATTGAGGCAGCTTTTCCAATATTAACTATTACGGTACGTGGAAATGAAATCACATTCCAGGGCGATTCCGATGAAGGATTGCGGTTAGAGGCGTTGCTCAACGAACTTCTCGTTGTGATTCGCTCTGGTCAGATGCTTACCAGCGAACTCGTCGTGCGTTCGATCTCAATGATGCGCAATATTCCGCAGGAACATCCTGCGGAGGTGCTTTCCTTAAACATTTTAAGTAACCGCGGTCGCTCCATTCGCCCGAAGACGGCCAATCAGAAGCATTATGTCGATGCGATTGACGATCACACCATCACATTTGGAATTGGTCCCGCCGGTACTGGCAAGACTTATCTCGCGATGGCAAAAGCGGTGGCCGCCCTGCAATCGCGGGAAGTCAACCGAATTATTCTCACTCGACCGGCTGTCGAGGCGGGCGAACATCTTGGATTCTTGCCAGGCACCCTGTCGGAGAAGATCGATCCTTACCTTCGCCCGCTCTTTGACGCGCTGCATGACATGATCGATCAGGATTCGATTCCGCGTTTAATGCAGACTGGCATCATCGAAGTTGCACCTCTTGCCTATATGCGTGGTCGTACCCTCAATGATGCTTTTATTATTTTAGACGAAGCACAGAACACATCACCCGAACAGATGAAGATGTTTCTGACTCGACTAGGTTTTGGATCTAGAATGGTTATTACAGGCGATGTTACCCAGATGGATCTGCCATCTGGTGCAAAGTCCGGATTGAAAGTAATCCGAGACATTTTGGCCGATGTCGACGACATTGCATTTATCGAATTGAGTTCGCAAGATGTCGTGCGAAATTCCCTCGTGGGAGAAATTGTTGAGGCCTACGGCAGACACGGTGCCGAACGGGAAGCACAGTTACAGGAGCAACGGGCACCGCGCCAATTGCGCCCTGGCTCATAAATTATGACCATCGAAATCACCAATAGATCAGGAATTGCGTACAACGAAGAAGACCTTGAGTCTCTCTTCCAATTCGGCATGACCGATCTTGGGCTAAGCCAGGAGTGCGATTTAGAAGTTCTCCTTGTAGATGAAGAGGAAATGACTCAATTGCACCTGAAGTGGATGGATGAGCCAGGACCCACCGACGTGCTGACCTTCCCCATGGATGAGATCCGACCACACTCCATTGAGCCTGGAATTTTGGGAGATATTGTCATCTGTCCGCAAGTTGCAATTCGCCAGGCGGAATCTGCCGGCCACGCTTTTACTCACGAGATCTCGATATTGGCTGTTCATGGACTACTCCATATTGTGGGCTATGACCACTCCGAGAAAAAGGACGAGGAAGAGATGTTCGATTTACAAGAATCGATAGTTGCTAGGTGGGGCAAATGACACCTGTTCTTATTCTTGCCATCATCGCGCTTCTGGCATTTGCGGGTTTTCTGGCTGGTAGTGAAGCGGCCCTGACCTCGATTTCGCGGATCAAGATTGATGAACTGGAGTCACGTCCCGGCGGAGAGATTCTGCGGAGAGTGACATCGGATCCAGCTCGCTACCTAAACGTCCTCTTGCTTGTCCGCAAAACTTGCGAATTGACCGCTACGGTTCTCCTGGCTGTTATTTTGTCGCGGGACTTTGATGGCGGACAGGCTCTCTTCTTGACCGTCGTCATCATGGTCGTTCTTTCCTATGTCATTGTTGGAGTTGGACCGCGGACATTGGGAAAACAGAACCCACATGTCTGGGCAAGAAGTGGAGCTGTAGCAGCCTTTGCACTGGCGTTCATTCTCGGGCCCATTACGACCTTACTGATTGCAATTGGGAATGCCATCACCCCCGGCAAAGGCTTTCGTCAAGGACCTTTCGCAAACGAAGCAGAGCTGCGAGATTTGGTGGATCAGGCACATGAGCGAGGTCTGGTTGAATCGGACGAGCACGAGATGATCCACTCAGTCTTCGAACTCGGTGACACCATGGTGCGCGAGCTGATGGTGCCTCGGACTGAGATGGTCTGGATTGAAAGGGATAAAACCTTGCGTCAGGCACTGTCTTTGGCACTACGTTCTGGTTTTTCGCGTGTGCCAGTGGTCGGCGTTGACATCGACAACATCATCGGTATCGCCTACGTAAAGGATTTAGCAAAGCGCGCACTTGATCACCATGAAGCAGAGCAGACCGAGAAGGTCGAAGCGCTTATGAGACCGGCCACCTTTGTTCCGGAGAGCAAGACAGCGGTCGAATTGCTCAAAGAGATGCAGAGAGATCAGATTCACCTTGCGATCGTTATCGACGAATATGGTGGCACCGCCGGAATAATCACGATCGAAGATATTTTGGAAGAGATCGTTGGTGAGATCGAAGATGAATACGATGACGGCGAAGAAGCATTCACCTGGCTTAGCGAGGACAAAGCCAGGGCTCAGGCATCCTTGCATGTTGAGGATCTCGCTCGCGAATTGGCGATCACTGTTGCCGAGAGCGAATACCGCGACGTCGACACTGTCGGTGGCTTAATGGCAAAGAAGTTGGGGAGAGTTCCGATTCCAGGCAGCACGATTTTCATTAGCGGCTGGAACATCACGGCAGAGCGTCCCATTGGCCGTCGCCGCAGGATAAGCAGCGTCATGGTTGAGCGAGAAGTCCCTTCCGAAAATGGCGAGCGCGATGAACTCTAGTTTTACCAACGCAGAGGATGCCAAACTAGAAACACTGGCTCGTGCTACGCAGCTCCGAACGGGTTCTGAACAAGGCGCAGCCCTTCGTGACTCCACTGGACGCACCTACGTCGCTATCAACATTTCCACGCCGAGTTTTTCTGTTGATGCGATTGCTGCCGTATTCACAGTGGCTATGGCTAGTCAGATATCGGGGATTGAAGCCGTTGTCATCGTGGGTGATGGTCTGATAAATGTGGCGCCGGTGCGTGAATATGCACCAGATTGCCTTGTATGGCGTATCGATGAGATCGGCGAAATAGCCGCGCTCTAGGGCGCGATACCCTAACCCCATGCGTATTGTTCGATTCTCTCCCGCTGCGGCAGATCCATCCCTTCACCTCGGGACAGATCCTTTGTTCGGAGTGTTGGCCGAGGGGGCCATAGCAGTTATCACAGGGGACCCACTCTATTCGGGGATCAAGCCAACCGGTCAGGTCGTTCCACTTTCCCAGGCGCGCTTATTGGCACCAGTGTTGCCACGAAGCAAGGTTGTCTGCATCGGCAAGAATTACGCCGATCACGCCAAAGAGATGGGCGGGGAAGTACCTGAAGAGCCAATTATCTTCCTCAAACCCAATACATCCGTGATCGGACCTGATGACACGATCGTGTGGCCGGGGATGAGCGAACGAGTTGATTTTGAAGGTGAGCTTGCGATTGTCATCGGCCGCATCTGCAAGGATGTTCCTAAAGAGCGTGCAAACGATGTGATTTTTGGTTACACAATCGGCAACGATGTCACCGCCCGCGACTTGCAGAAGAAAGATGGTCAGTGGACTCGTGCCAAGGGCTTTGACACCTTCTGTCCGCTTGGACCATGGATCGAAACTGAGTTTGTTCCAGGGGATCAAAGGATCACCACTACCCTGAACGGCGAGGTAAAGCAGTCTGGACGGTTGTCCGACATGATCAATGGGATTCCAGAAATCATCAATTTTGTAACGCAGGTAATGACACTGCTGCCAGGGGACGTGATCTTGACCGGAACTCCAGCAGGAATTGGACCAATGCCCGAAAAATCCTCTGTAACCGTGGCGATCGAAGGTCTCGGGGAACTAACGAATAAGGTAAGCGCCCATGGCTGATAAGAAAGTTCGGGTGCGATTCGCGCCATCACCGACTGGCGATTTGCATGTCGGAAATATTCGCACTGCTCTCTTTGATTGGGCCTACGCCCGTCACACCGGCGGAACTTTCATCTTTCGTATTGAAGACACCGACACGACTCGCGTCACCGATGAGTACATTGCGGCGGCTATCGACACTCTTCGCTGGCTCGGTTTGCAATGGGATGAAGGTCCAGAAGTCGGCGGAGAGTACGGTCCTTATCAGCAATCCAAGCGCCTGGACATTTATGCTCACTGGGCGCAGAAATTTCTGGATCAGAAGGATGCTTATTACTGCTTCTGTACTGCAGAGGAATTGGAAGCTCGTCGCGAGGCACAACGTGCAGCAAATGTCGCTCCGGGTTATGACGGCCAGTGTCGCAGCCTAAGTGAAGATCACATCGCAGCCTTTAGATCAGAAGGACGCCAATCAGTAATTCGTATGCGCATGTCCGATGGGCTAACGACCTTCGTCGATCAAATCCGGGGCGAGGTTTCCTTTGACCACAAATTCGTTCCTGACTTTGTTTTAGTTCGAGGTGACGGTTCACCTCTTTACACACTGGCCGTTGCAGTTGATGACGTCCTGATGAAGGTCACCCACGTCCTTCGTGGAGAGGATCTTCTCTCATCCACTCCGCGCCAGATTCGCGTGTATCAAGCGATGGGACTAAAGGACGAGGAGTTCCCAGTATTTGCGCACTTGCCATTCGTCATGGGCCAGGACAATACGAAGCTGTCTAAGCGCAATGGCGAAGTGTCCGTGAATTGGTATCGCGAAGCAGGATTCCTGCCAGAGGCAATCTGCAACTACTTGGCCCTTCTAGGGTGGTCACCGGGGGAGGATCGCGAGAATGTCACGATGCAAGAGCTCACCGAACTCTTCACGGTAGAGCGAGTGCACAGTTCACCTGCGAAGTTCGACATGAAAAAACTTGAGGCTATTAACGGTGACAAAATTCGCGCGCTCACCCTTGATGAATTCCTAAGTTGGGCGTTGCCATTCTTAAAGAAAGCCGATGTGATCGAAGGATCTGAAGAGGAGATCGCTCTAGTGAAGGCGGCTCTTCCAATCATTCAAGAACGAATCGCGAAACTGAGTGAGATTCCAGCCATGTTGAAGTTCCTCTTCGTGAAGGATTTCGCAGTAGAGCCCGATTCAATTGCGAAGATCAGCGATGACGCATCAAAGGCAGTATTGGCGCGAAGTTTGGGCGAGTTGGTTCCAGTAGGGGATTGGACTCACTCTGCAATTGAGGCCGTCCTTCGGTCATCACTGATAGAGGAGATGGGGCTCAAGCCACGAGTGGCATTTGGGTCCGTACGTATCGCGATCACTGGAAGTACTATTTCCCCGCCGCTATTTGAATCTATGGAGCTATTGGGCAAAGCTGCATGCCTTGAGCGGATTTCATCGGCCTTGGCGCTCTAGTTTCTACGGTATCCTTGCGAACGCCTTTTGGGGTATGGGGTAATTGGCAGCCCTGCTGATTCTGGTTCAGTAAGTCTAGGTTCGAGTCCTGGTACCCCAGCGAAAGACAGTTCTAAATATGTACTAGGGCCCCGTCGTCTAGCGGCCTAGGACTCTGGCTTCTCAAGCCAGCTACGAGGGTTCGAATCCCTTCGGGGCTACCAACAGGAGCTAACCATTGATGGTTGGACGGGCTGACCATTGCTCGGAGGAGACTCTCGCAGTGGTCAGTTCAGCAAAACATTCCACATTTCTGGCCCGGATCATGAATTCTGAGAGCCCTTTAGTTGCGACCAGGTCTGCGTTTTCCTGACTTGTCCTGCTCGGTTGATTTTGGATGACCGGCATGAACCTGATCAATAATGACTCTACCCGATCGGCGCTTTTGGCCAGATCCGCTCTTCGTTTCATCTACGAAATACCAGACTCTGGAACCACTTCCGACGTCAATCTGCCATCGCTGATAACTCCGACCCTCAAATGTGCCTTTTCCGGCCTCGCCCTCAAGGCGATGCTGTCGGTCGCCGTCATCGTGTTTCGGATCGGTACTCAATTGATCAAATACTCTTTGGCACTCACCCCTCACCTGAGGGGATAGTTCATTCCATGACTCAGCCACTTTCTTTGAGCGTGCCACCACCGACCACGAGTCGTGTTTAACGGGCCTGACGAGAGAAAAATCCTCGCCTTCACTCATTACTTAGGGCGCTTCAGGAGAACGGCCACATCTTCTCCGCGATCAGCGGTAAGGATCGCGACCAATTCGGGGTTGTGGATTATCTGTGCGGAGGCTTTCCATCTCCTTAATAACTTCTCTAACGGACCATACCCCCCGGTGGAGCGGCAAGCCCGAGTGGTGGCAATAAAGGAATCAATAAATTCTTCACGGTCGGCTATCGAGAGCCAGCCGACCCATGGATGAGTTTCCACAAAGGCGTCAATAGTGGCAGACCGCAGTTTTCGAGAATCGAGTACACGGTCGAGCACGCGGACGGCGATGTCTAAGCTGTCGCGGATGGAGTCCTCACGACTCTCGGTAACTAGGAGCACATCAGATCCATCTCGACGGTCCAAGCGCACATCGGCATGCTCTACCTCAGTCAAGACATCGCCGCTGTTGCGCAGCATGAAAGAGAAAGTGTGTTCAGTAGTAGCCATGTGGTAAATAGTGTCGTAAGTAGTGTTGTATGTCAAGTAGGTTGAGTCAAACCCAAATGATGACTGGAAGAGGGTTGGAACCTTTCGACTTTTAGGTTGGAGTAACGCCAGTAATCGGGGTGATTTCGCAGGTCAGAGCAACGGTTAGCTAGCCACCCGCGGCGTCAGACCCATTTGTTCTACAATCACACCCATGGATATCAACAATTACGCCCGCGAATACGAAGAATCTACCCAGTACTTTTTTGATCTATACGCCACATTGTCGCCTTCTGATCTCGATGCGCACCAAATCGATGGTTGGTCTCCTCGCCAGGTCATCCATCACATGGCGGATTCTGAAACCCAATCTCAGACTCGAATTCGACGGATTGTGGCCGAACCCGAAGGATCAACGATTCAAGGGTACGACGAAGCCGCCTGGGCGCGACATCCGAAGCTGGGATATACCGAACTTCCGATTGAGAATTCCATCGCCCTGATTAGAGCCGTACGCGCCTCAAGTTTGGACCTCCTGAAGCGGTTGACGATGGAAGACTTGGAGAAGTTCGGAATGCACACCGATCGCGGCAAGTTTACAATGAAAGATTGGCTTAGGGCTTACACAAACCATCCGCGCGAACACGGGGATCAGATGATGAAAGCTATAGGCAAATAGGCGTTGGTTGAGTAACTTTTGGCTATGTCCATCGCGAAATATTCAGTCACTGCCATTGACTGCCCAGACCCAGTTGCCCTGGCGAATTTCTATTCGAAACTTTCAGGATTTAAAGTGGAGCCGCTGGGTGATTCAAAACCTGAAGATGTCTCTTGGATATGTTTATTGCGCGATGGCGAAGGAGTCATCTGTTTTCAGAAGATCAACAACTTTACAACCCCCACATGGCCCGAAGGTCCGGTTCCTCAGCAGATGCACCTTGATTTCGATGTAAAGAATCTGGATGAGGCCGAGGCTAAAGTCTTAGCACTTGGTGCGACTAAGGCCGAATTTCAATCGGCTACGAATTTTCGTGTCTACCTAGATCCAGTCGGGCATCCGTTCTGCTTAGTTCTCAATCCGAGTGTGGAGTTGTTCGGCTTTGCTTAAGCCGGCGAGATTGATCGTTGGAGACACCGTTGCGATTGTCAGTCCGTCGTGGGGCGGTCCAAGTATCTTCCCTCATATTTATGAAAATGGATTGGAAGCGCTGAAGGATCTTGGATTGAAGATTAAGGAGTTCCCGACGGCGAGGGCTCAAGATCGCTTTCTCTTTGAAAATCCGCGGGTCAGGGCAAAGGACATTAATGACGCCTTTGCGGACAAAGAGGTGAAGGCGATCTTTGCTTCGATCGGGGGAGACGATTCGATACGAATTCTTCCATTCCTTGATCCTGTGATCATCAAGAAGAACCCAAAGATACTGACGGGATATTCGGACACGACCACGCTCTTGACTTACATCAACCACATGGGATTGGTGACTTATAACGGACCATCCGTGATGGCTGGCTTCTCCCAATTCAACGCGTTTCCAGAGAGTTTCGGTCTGCATGTTCAAGAGATGCTCTTTGATCCGCAAGATAAATATGAGTATCGAAGTTTTGGCGTTTACTGCGACGGTTACCCCGATTGGCGAAATCCTGAAAATATTGGAAAGACCAACGAGTTGAAACCAGATGATGGTTGGCATTTCTTGCAAGGCACCGGCGCGATCTCTGGCGAACTCTATGGTGGTTCTATTGAAGTACTAGAAATACTGAACGGAACGGATTTCTGGGCGAAAAAGGAATTCTGGAGTGGAAAGATACTTTTCTTGGAAACCTCCGAGGATGAGCCACCCGTTCAAAGAGTAAAGCGAATGCTCCGCAACTACGGGATGCAGGGAATTTTTGATCATGTTACAGCCGTTCTTTTTGGTCGACCGCGAGGTTACACCGACGAAGCGAAGGCAGAATTTGATCGAATGGTTGTGGAAGTCATTGATGGGGAATTCGGGAAGAAAAATATTCCCATCATGTCCAATATGGATTTTGGGCATACCGATCCGCAATTCATTCTCCCGCTTGGAGTAAGAGCCGAAATTGATTGCGAAGCGAAGATTTTTAGGCTGCTTGAATCCCCAGTGCAATAAAGGTCTTTAGTACTTCACTTTCTCCCAACCGGGTCGAGCCTTCCGGTTTCCGGCAATTGATCTGCCATCGCGCGTGCGATAGATGATGGGCGGACGGAACATATAGCCAACCGGGGCGGTCATCGCATGAACCAGCCTGGTAAAAGGCCAAATAATAAAGAGCAACATGCCAACGACGGCGTGAATCCGAAAGGCCAGAGGTGTGTTTACCATAAGGGCGGCATCTGGACGAAATAGCAAGATCGATCGAAACCACGGAGAGACGGTCTCACGGTAGTTATGTTCTGTGCCGATGACTCCGGCACTTGAGAGCGTTGCGCTAGATCCAGCCAGGAGAGTCGCAACTAAGAATATGTACATCGTCTTGTCGTTCTTCGTTGTCGCTGCGAAGACCGTATCGGTGGTGCGTCTGCGATAAATCAACAATGCAATTCCTAATAGGGTCGCAACTCCTGCCAAGCCGCCGATAGAGATCGCACCTACGTGGTACATCTCTTGACTGATGCCGACTGCATCTGTCCATTTCTTTGGAATGAGTAGTCCGACGATGTGACCACCAATGACGGCAAAGAGACCAAGGTGGAAGAGGGGCCCCGCAATTCGCAGCATCTTCCCCTCGTAGATTTGGGAGGATCGAGTAGTCCAGTTGAACTTGTCGTACCGATATCGCCAGATCGACCCGACTACGAAGGAGCCGATTGCTGCGTAGGGCAGAACCGACCAGAGCATGATGTTTAAGGAACTCATATGTTCGCTCCGTTGGCTGAGAATGCGGGGACTGTTGAATAGGGCTCAAGTGCAATTGTTAAGGCGCCACTGAGGCCGACAAACTCCACGGGCGGACCATTGAGAGCAAGGGCCCGGGCCCGTTCTTCGATCTCGGGCGTCATCGGTGGCAAGGTCGCGACAATGGCGTCGAGAACGTGTGCATAGAGTGAACCTGCGCCACGAAGTGCGTCTCTGATCAATTCAATGGGTGCCCGATGTTCGCCTAGAAGGAGATTTCCCTCGACTGGATCGACAAGGGCAGCAAATTCAAGAATCACTGCCAGGTGATCTGGTAGCTCCTCCTCCGACAACACGATGCCTGCATCTTTATACTTCGCTTTAAAGTAAATCAGGGCCATTCCTCGGTTGCGAGTATCGCCGTGGGTCCAAGATGTAAGGAATAGGGAGCAACGCCGACGCATGTCGAAAATCTCAACGTAGTGGCGCTGCAACTCGTCCAGAGTCATCGTGAAGGTAGCGTCAAGGAATTCCAGAAGCGGCTGGCCCCATTCAGGATCTAGTTGCTTCGCCAATGACTCACGTTCGACTCGTTTGGCCATGAACTCTTTTTCTGGATAGATCAATAGCGACGAAGCGATCATCTGCGCGGTGGAGACGCTCATTTTGTCTGCCGTTCTTTCGCCATAAGGAAACTTTCAATCGTCACCGGTACTGGATTGCCCGAGGATTGGCCAAAGGGTCCTCCACCGAAATTCTCAACGCCTTCAATCCCGTCGAGGGAGCAACCCAAATGGTCCAATTCCTTGGCCTGCTCTGTGTGCGCAGATGGAATGACATAGCGATCTTCGTACTTGGCAATGGCGAGTAATCGGTACATCTCATAAATCGATTCCTCGGTCATTCCAACTGCTTTGGGGATATCTGCCCGGGGCTCGCGACCCAGATTGATATCGCGCATATACGAGCGCATAGCCGAGAGTTTTCGGAGCGTGCCGGTTACCACCGCGACGTCACCGGCTGAGAACATTTCAGCCAGGTATTCCAAGGGAATTCGAAGCGCCTCTATTGCGCCGAAGAGATTGCCAACCTCTTCGCCATCATGCCCGGTCTCCGATAGGACATCCACGATTGGCGATAGCGGAGGTACGTACCAGACCATGGGCATGGTCCTGTATTCCGGATGGAGAGGCAGAGCAACGCGATAGACCTTAGCCAATTTGTAGACCGGGGATTTCTGCGCTGCGACAATCCAGTCTTCAGGCATTCCTTCTGCGCGAGCAGCTGCCAAAACCTCGGGGTCATTGGGATCAAGGAGGAGGTCCATCTGGGCTTCGTAAAGATCCTGGTCGTTCTCTACCGATGCTGCTTCGTTAACTTTGTCTGCGTCGTAGAGAAAAAGACCGAGGTAGCGAAGGCGTCCTACGCACGTTTCGGCGCAGACGGTCGGTAATCCGATTTCCAAACGGGGATAACACATAGTGCATTTCTCCGCTTTGCCGGTCTTATGGTTGAAGTAAATCTTCTTGTAGGGGCATGCCGAGACGCACATGCGCCAGCCTTTGCACTGCTGCTGATCAACGAGAACGATTCCATCCTCTGCTCTTTTGTAGATGGCTCCCGATGGACAGGCTGCAACACATGCAGGGTTGAGGCAGTGTTCGCAGATGCGAGGCAGATAGAACATAAATGTCTGCTCAAATTCAAGCTTCACTTTGGTCGTGACATCCTCTGCAAGTTTCTGGAGTATCGGATCTTTCTCAATGTTCTCAGGTCCGCCACCAAGATCGTCATCCCAGTTTGCCGACCACTCAATCTTCATCGGTTTGCCGGTGAGCAAGGACTTCGGCCTCGCAACCGGTGTCTGCTGACCTAGTGGAGCCGTAATCAAGTTGTCGTACTCGTACGTCCAGGGCTCGTAGTAGTCCTTGATGTTGAGCATTCGTGGGTTGGAGAAGATGGAGAGCAATCGACGTGCTTTGCTTCCACCTTTTAGTTTTAACCGACCACTCTTTGTACGAACCCAACCGCCTTTGGCCTTTTCTTGATCTTCATAGCGACGTGGATATCCCTGGCCCGGTCGTGTCTCCACGTTGTTAAACCAGGCGTATTCCAGTCCCGAGCGGTTCGTCCAAGCTTGTTTGCAGGTGACAGAGCATGTGTGACAACCAATGCACTTATCCAGGTTCATCACCATGCCCATCTGAGCCATAACCTTCATTAGTACTCCACATCCTGTGATCGACGACGAATCACAGTGACTTCATCGCGCTGGTTGCCGGTTGGTCCTAGATAGTTGAAGGCGAAGGTGAGTTGCGCGTATCCGCCGATGAGGTGCGTCGGCTTGAGCATCAGGCGTGTGAGGGAGTTGTGAATTCCCCCGCGTTTTCCAGATGTTTCTGCGAGAGGAACATCGACGACCCGATCCTTCGCGTGGTACATGAAGACAGTCCCTGCGGGCATTCGGTGCGAAACGCATGCACGGGCGACGACAACTCCGTTTCGGTTGTAAGCCTCAATCCATTCGTTGTCCTTGACGCCGATGGTCTCGGCATCTTCAACGCTCATCCATATCTCTTGACCGCCCCGTGAGAGCGAGAGCATAAAGAGGTTGTCTTGGTACTCAGAGTGAATCGACCATTTGGAGTGAGGGGTGAGGTATCGAACGGTCACTTCTTTTTCCACGCCATCGGCTTGGTTGCCAAAGATGCGGTGCATGTTCAGAGGAGGTCTAAATATCGGCAGTTGTTCTCCAAGTTCGCTCATCCAATCGTGATCGACGAAGAAGTGCATGCGTCCGGTCAACGTGTGCCAGGGTTTCAATCGCTCGACGTTGATGGCAAAGGCTGTGTAACGTCGTCCTCCGTGCTCAGATCCTGACCACTCGGGGCTCGTAATCACCGGCACGGGTCTCGCTTGGGTGTCGGCGAAGGTAATTCTCTTTCCTTCATTATCCAGAGCCAGGTCGGTGAGCTTCTGACCCGTGCGTTGTTCGAGGGACCGGAATCCGGCAACAGCGACGCGTCCATTTGTCGTGCCCGAGAGCGCCAAAATTGTTTCGCAAGCATCGACATCCCTTGCAAGTGATGGGCGACCAGCAGCAACACCATGGGAAATCACTCCGTTTGTGCGCTTGAGAAGTTCTATTTCTGGAAGAACGCTGACGGGTACTCCTTTTGTATTGGTACCCAACTGATCGATAAGCGGACCGAGGGCAGCGATCTTTTCACCGATCTGTGTGTAATCCCTCTTCACAACGATGAGTTTGGGCATCGTCACTCCCGGGATTGGTTCGACTTCACCCTTCTTCCAGTCAAGGACGACCCCACCGGGATTTGCCATTGCGTCGGGGGTGTCGTGGATCAGAGGAACAACCATCAAATCTTCTCGTTCGCCCAGATGTCCTTTCGATTGCTCAGCCACTTGGCGAGCCAGCATGTGGAATATGTCGTAGTCGGTCTTTGTCTCCCACGGTGGATTGATTGCAGGGGTAAACGCGTGAATAAATGGGTGCATGTCCGTGCTTGAAAGATCGTGCTTCTCATACCATGTTGCGGCAGGAAGCAAGATGTCACCGAAGAGGCCGGTGCTTGTCATGCGAAAATCAACCGAGACGAGCAGATCCAACTTGCCATCGGCAGCATCCTCTTGCCACTTCACATCTCGCGGTCGATCCTTAGGCGCATTTTCTTCGGCGCGAACGGAGTTATCGGTCCCAAGCAAGTGCTTGAGGAAATACTCATTTCCTTTACTGGATGAGCCCAAGATGTTTGCGCGCCAGACTGTTAATACTCGTGGCCAGTTCTCGGGGGCATCAGGATCTTCAATCGCAAACTTGAGGTCGCCTTTTTTCAATTCGTTGACGACATGTTGCGCGGGTTCGACCCCGAGGGCTCGAGCTTCATCAACAAGATCAAGTGAATTTCGATTAAGGGATGGATAAGAGGGCATCCAACCCATGCGGGCTGATTGGGCGAGTACATCAATGGCGGTCATATCTTTGAATCGGTCTTCACCCAACGGCGTGGCCAACAATTCAGATCCAAGTGCGTCATAGCGCCATTGATCCGTTGAGACGTACCAGAACGCGGTACCGATCATCTGGCGAGCTGGCCTGGACCAGTCAGAGGCAAAGGCAAGTTGTGCCCATCCAGTAACAGGGCGGCATTTCTCTTGCCCCACATAATGCGCCCAGCCGCCGCCGTTGACTCCTTGGCAACCAGTAAGGGTTACCAGCGCCAGGAACGTGCGATACATCGTGTCAGAGTGGAACCAGTGGTTTGTTCCGGCTCCTAGAAGAATCATCGAGCGACCTTCAGAGTCGATGGCGTTCTGCGCGAATTCGCGCGCGATGCGAATTGCCTGCACGGCAGGAACGCTGGTGATCTCCTCCTGCCATGCCGGTGTGTATGGCGAAATGTCCTCATAGTCAGCGGGCCAATCCCCATCGAGACCTTCACGGCTCACGCCATACTGGGCCAACATCAAGTCATAGACCGTAGTGACTTTCTTATCTCCGATGTTGATCACCGGTACGCCACGGCGCAGCACTCCACCGCTTTCGGAATTTTCTTGCCCCATATCAAAGCGCGGCATAAGTACCGTGGCCTTGGATGCATCCTTACTGTCATAAACAGTCAAAGACGGATCAACGCCCTCAAGATCTAGATTCCACTTGCCCATTGAAGAATCGTTGTATCGATGACCCAGGGATCCGTTGGGTATGAATGTTTCTCCGGTGCTGGAATCCAACATGACGGTCTTGAACTTGGAGCCCTCCGATGTGTCGCCCAGATCTGAAGCCACGAGGAATTTATCCGGAACCCATGCGCCCTCTTTTTCACGGAGGGTAACCAGGTAGGCGAGGTCGGTGAACTTCTTTACGTAATCGAGGAAGCGGGGCACCTGCTTGTCCACGAAAAATTCTTTAAGAATGACATGTCCCATCGCCATTCCAAGTGCGCCATCGGTTCCTGGATGCGGGGCAACCCATTCATCAGCGAACTTTGTGTTGTCGGCGTAATCCGGACTGATCGCAATGACTTTCTGTCCTCTATAGCGCGCTTCAGTCATGAAGTGGGCATCTGGAGTACGCGTTACGGGAACGTTTGATCCCCACATGATCAGATAGGAAGCGTTAAACCAGTCTGCCGATTCTGGAACATCGGTCTGATCGCCAAATACCTGTGGCGATGCAACAGGAAGATCGGCGTACCAGTCGTAGAAAGAGAGCATCGCTCCACCCATGAGGGAAATGAATCGGGCACCTGCGGCGTGGGATGCCATGGACATCGCAGGAATTGGCGAGAAGCCGAATACACGGTCTGGTCCGTACTTCTTGATCGTATGTACGTGAGCGGCGGCGATGATCTCTGAGATTTCGGTCCAGTTTGCGCGGACCAGTCCGCCTTTGCCACGTGCACGGTGATAGCGCCTTCTCCGCTCGGGATTGTCTACCACATCTGCCCAGGCAAGCACTGGATCACCAAGACGTGCCTTGGATTCGCGGTACATCTCCAGAAGAACACCGCGAATGTAGGGGAAACGAATTCGAGTAGGCGAGTAGGTATACCAAGAAAATGCAGCACCTCGTGGGCATCCGCGCGGTTCGTACTCGGGTGAATCAGGGCCGACAGATGGATAGTCAGTCTGTTGTGTCTCCCACGTAATGATCCCGTCTTTGACGTAGACCTTCCAGGAGCACGACCCCGTGCAATTTACGCCATGAGTCGACCGAACAACCTTGTCATGGCTCCAACGATCGCGGTAGAAGACATCGCCATTGCGGCCACCGCTCTTGGTGACTGTTCTCAGGTCTGATGAGATTTCGTTACGCGAAAAAAACCGTCCAAATTTTACGAGAGCATCTTCGACATCTGTGCGCGGTTCATTCACTTTGCCCATGAAGTAAGTGTTACCTCTCTCTCATTTCTTGAATATAGGTACAAAGACCCTATTTAGGATCTGGCAACATTGGAGAGGCTTCTCTCAGGCAATTCTGAAGAGGGGAAGAAGATGTCAAAGCGCTCGACGCGAGTTCTCACGCTCTCCACCTTCGCCTTTACCCTCATGTTTGCTGTCTGGCTGATGTTCGGTGTTCTCGGCATTCCTATCCAGAAAGAATTCGGGCTCTCCGATTCCCAATTGGCCTGGCTCTCATCGGTGGCCATCCTTAACGGATCGATATGGCGGCTTCTCTTAGGTGTACTCACCGACCGAATCGGTGGTAAGCGAGTGACCATTGTCATGCTACTTCTCACCTCCATTCCAGCATATCTGCTTGCTCATATGAGCCTGAACTACCACTGGCTTCTGGTTCTAGCCTTTCTCGTCGGCTTTGCCGGCAACTTGTTCAGCGTCGGCATCGCCTGGAATTCACATTGGTTTGACCGCAAGCGACAAGGCTTCGCATTGGGGGTTTTCGGCGCGGGCAATGTTGGCGCCTCCGCAACAAAGTTCATAGGGCCACCGATCATCGCTGGAACTATCGGCGGCTCCTATCTTGGCGGAATCATTCCCGGAGGTTGGAGATTCGTTCCTGCGTTGTATTCCATTCTTCTGGTATTTACCGCGCTTGCAATCTTTCTTCTCACGCCTGCGGATTCAGTTCGCGCTCAGGCGAGCAGACCGCTTAAAGAAATGTTCATTCCGTTGAAGTATGTCCAGGTATGGAGATTTAGTCTGTACTACGTCGTGGTTTTCGGTGCCTATGTTGCCCTTGCCTCGTGGATGCCGAAATATTATGTCTCGGTCTACAACATGAATCTCCATGATGCAGCCCTTCTTACTGCGCTCTTCATTTTCCCTGCATCGTTGCTCCGTCCATTTGGTGGTTACCTCTCAGACAAGATGGGTGCCCGCAGGCTCATGTACGCATCTTTTGGAACAATGCTCTGTGCCCTCTTCCTCTTGGCGGCACCGTTTGGCCACATCGTTCTTGAAACCGCTCAAGGGGCAAAGAATATTCTTCCCTTCTCACTGGGAATAATTCCATTCACCCTCTTGCTATTCATAGTCGGATGCGCCATGGGAATTGGGAAAGCCGCCGTGTTCAAGCACATTCCGGAGTATTTTCCCAATGACGTTGGTGCCGTCGGTGGATTAGTCGGCACGTTGGGCGCACTCGGCGGGTTCCTGTTGCCACCACTCTTTGTATCCGTAAAGGGGTGGACCGGCCTTCCGCAATCAACTTTCATAGTTCTATTCCTCATAACATTGATTGCAAGTATCTGGATGCACTTCACAATTATTCAGATGTTGCGCCGTGCGACCCCTGAATTAAATAACCGTATTGATACCGTAACCCTAGAGAAAGTTGGAAACTGAAAATGGCTACTGACCCAACATTGGCGAGGTCTGGAAGTGAGTGGCTAAAGGATTGGGATCCCAATGTGGAGTCAAAATGGGATTCGAGGACTGCTTGGCGAACTCTCTGGGTGAGTACTTATGCATTGACTCTCGGGTTTATAAGCTGGTATCTCGTATCTGCGCTTGCGCCGAAGTTGAACAACATCGGTTTTCATCTCAGTAAGCCAGAGCTGTACTGGCTGGCCGCAATGCCAGGTCTCGCGGGCGGAGGATTGCGTCTTGCGTGGATGTTCCTGCCGCCACTGTTGGGAACTCGTCGTTTGGTGACCTATTCGACTGCACTTCTCGTTCTTCCACTGATTGGTTGGTCGTTTGCAGTGCGCACTCCCAGCACGCCATATGTTGGTCTTCTTGCTCTGGCTTTTCTCTCCGGTATTGGTGGCGGCGTCTTCTCTGGTTTTATGCCGAGCACCTCTTACTTTTTCCCGAAATCTAAACAGGGGATGGCATTGGGCTTGCAAGCAGGTATCGGCAACTTCGGAGTCAGCCTTGTTCAATTTGTTACGCCCATCATCGTAGGTGGCGCAATGCTCGGTTCAACACTGGGAGCGCCTCAGCATTTTATAAACAAAGCAAAGGGGATTGATAAATCCACGTGGTATCAGAACGCCGGACTTCTCTGGCTGCCTTTCGTGGTCTTGGCTGTCATCCTTGCATGGACGATGCTCAAGAGTGTGCCCGTCAAATCGCGTGGCGTGAAAGATCAACTAGATATTTTCAGAAACAAGCACACATGGTTGATGACAAGTCTTTACATGCTCACCTTTGGAACGTTCTCTGGCCTTGCCGCACAATTTGGATTGCTTACCAATTCCCTCTTCAGCGGATTCGCCAATGCCCCAGACCCCGTGAAATACGCCTTCTTCGGGCCACTAGTAGGTTCGGCAGCTCGGGTACTGAGCGGTCCAATTTCTGATCGTGTCGGTGGCGGAAAACTCACTGTTGTATCCGGCGTTGGTATCGGTCTATCGGCGATCTTCACTGGCATGCACGTATCCCCGCAGAGCAGTGCTGATTTCGCCATCTTCTTCTGGGGAATGCTCGCCATCTTCTTCTTCACCGGCGTCGGAAACGCAAGCACCTTTAAGCAGATGCCGATGATATTTGAGCCGCGCCAGGCTGGCGGGGTCATAGGTTGGGTTAGTGCGATTGCCGCTTTTGGTCCCTTCTTCTTCGGAGTTCTGCTCTCATTCATGGCTCCAACGATCCTCTTCTGGGGAATTGGAATCTTTGCTTTGAACGCAGCAGCTATGGCCTGGT
>JANMBV010000072.1:0-1717 GCA_031360585.1 Actinomycetes bacterium
TCTCGCCAAGCTCGGCGCTAGCAACGATAAATGGTGTGAGATCCAGAGACTTTGGAAGAACATCAACAATGTCCATCGCAGAGACACGGAAGGAAGGAATGTTTACCTTCTTGCCATTTACCAAGAAGTGTCCGTGGCGGACCAACTGACGTGCCATATCGCGGCTCTTGGCAAAGCCAGCGCGGAACACGACGTTATCCAGACGGGTCTCCAGAATTACAAGGAGGTTCTCACCAGTTTTGCCTTGGCGACGGTTGGCCTCTTCGTAGTAACCACGGAACTGCTTCTCCAGTACACCGTAAATACGTGCGCACTTCTGTTTTTCACGCATCTGAAGTAGGTACTCAGATTCCTTTGAACGGCCACGACCATGCTGCCCTGGCGGGTAGGGACGGGATTCGATCGGACATTTTGGCCCATCGCACTTAGAGCCCTTAAGGAAGAGCTTTACTTTTTCGCGACGGCAGCGCTTGCAATCTGCTCCGGTATAACGAGCCATTTATTCTCTTCCTTCCTTAAACTCGACGTGGCTTGGGTGGACGGCAGCCGTTATGGGGAGCTGGTGTGACATCAGAGATGGCACCAACTTCTAGTCCAGCTGCCTGTAAAGAACGGATTGCGGTCTCACGCCCAGATCCTGGGCCTTTGACAAAAACATCAACTTTCTTTAGACCATGCTCCTGCGCGCGTCGAGCTGCAGCTTCTGCGGCCAACTGTGCAGCGAACGGCGTTGATTTACGTGAGCCTTTATAGCCAACTTGGCCTGATGAAGCCCATGAAATAACGGCACCCGTTGTGTCAGTAATTGAAATTATCGTGTTATTGAAGGTGCTCTTGATGTGAGCGTGGCCAACGGCAATGTTCTTCTTCTCTTTCTTGCGGAGCTTTACTTTGCCTTTAGCGCCTTTTGTGGCACCGGCTTTAGCTTTAGGAGCGGCCATTACTTAGTCACCTTCTTCTTACCAGCAATTGCTTTACGAGGTCCCTTACGCGTACGCGCGTTGGTGTGTGTACGTTGACCGCGAACAGGAAGTCCCTTGCGGTGACGAATACCTTGGTAACTCTGGATTTCAACTTTGCGTCGAATATCTCCAGCGATTTCGCGACGGAGGTCCCCCTCGATCTTGAAGTTGGCCTCAATGAATTCACGGAGTTTCGCCAGTTCTGGCTCTTGCAGATCCTTAACGCGAACATCTGGACTAATGCCAGTTGCTGCTAATGTTTTTTGTGAACGGGTTAGACCCATTCCGAAGATATAGGTAAGTGCAATCTCGACGCGTTTTTCGCGCGGAAGATCGACA
Organism: Actinomycetes bacterium; assembly: GCA_031360585.1. Classification (GTDB taxonomy): domain Bacteria; phylum Actinomycetota; class Actinomycetes; order Nanopelagicales; family Nanopelagicaceae; genus QYPT01. The sequence continues at coordinate 1,302 of JANMBV010000072.1, forward strand.
CCGACAAGACGTGCCATGTAGTCAACCATTCAGTAATCCGACAGGTCCTCCGCAATGCTCCCCATCAATTGATGGGCCTCAGCCTGTCGGACCGAGGGTCTGCCCCGCTAATCTTTCGATTAATTGGCCAGTCGCATCACGCGTTATGGTTCTAGGGTTATTAGCCCTGACGTTGCTTATGTCGGAGGTTGTCACAGATAACCATGACGCGACCTTTGCGACGAATAACTTTGCACTTATCGCAAATCTTCTTCACGCTTGGTTTAACTTTCATGACTGCCCTCCGTCACTTGTACCGATAAACAATGCGACCTCGTGTGAGGTCATACGGACTCAACTCCACGATTACACGATCAGCCGGGAGAATACGAATGTAGTTCTTTCGCATCTTTCCACTGATGTGAGCGAGGATCTTA
>JANMBV010000029.1:0-1535 GCA_031360585.1 Actinomycetes bacterium
GATTGTAGTCATTTGGATGGCAACAGGCTTTTATATTGTAGACCAAGGATCGCTTGGTGTCGTACAAACTTTTGGTAAATATACCACAACCACCGAGCCAGGTCCGCGCTGGCACTGGCCATTTCCTATCGAATCTGTCAACGTGGTGAACATGGAGCAAGTGCGCCGCTTAGAGGTGGGTTACCGCACCAATGGCGAAGGTACTGGCGGTAAAACCAAGGTGCCGCGCGAGGCCTTGATGTTGACCGAAGATGAAAATATCATTGATTTGCAATTTGCGGTGCAATATAAACTTAAAAATGCGAAAGAATATTTGTTTAACAATCGCTCGACGGATGATGCGGTGATGTCTGCTGCAGAAACGGCAATTCGCGAGGTGGTTGGCAAAAGCAAGCTGGATGACTTGTTGCAGAAAGGCCTGGCAGATACCTCAGACCGTATGCAAGCCATTTTAGATAGCTATAAAGCAGGTGTGACGATTACTAGTGTGTCATTACAAAGCGCACAGCCGCCCGAGCAAGTGCAGCAAGCATTTGAGGATGTGAACCGCGCCAATCAAGATTATCAGCGCCAAATTAACGAAGGCCAAGCTTACGCCAATGACGTGATTCCAAAAGCGCGCGGTAGTGCATCGCGTTTAGCTGCGGAAGCGGCAGGTTATAAGCTTAAAGTCGAGAACGAATCTAAAGGTAACGCCAGCCGTTTCGAGCAGATTTTAGCGCAATACATTAAAGCGCCAGAAGTGACACGCGAGCGTTTATATTTAGATGCGCAAGAACAGATTTTAAGCAGTACCAGCAAAGTAATTGTTGATCAAAAAGGCGGCAGTTTACTGTATTTGCCACTGGATAAACTCATGACAACTACTAATGCAGGTGCAGCGATAACTAGCACTAGCACTAGCACTGCTGCGGCATCTAGCGCTAGTAGTAAAGAGCTTGAGCCTGATGCCGAAACAGCGCGCGATATGCTGCGCAGCCGTGATAGAGGGAGTCGCTAATTAGCGTAAAGAGAACAACATGAAAAATCTAGGATTAATATTAGTTGGATTGGCTGCGCTGCTGGTACTGCTCAGCATGTCTGTGTTCACGGTCGATCAGCGTGAGTATGCGCTGGTATTTAGGTTGGGCGAAATTGTTTCGGTTAAAAAAGAACCTGGCTTGTATTTCAAAACACCGCTGATAGAAGATGTGAAATATTTTGAAAAGCGCATTTTGACACTCGATTGGGAAGCGCCTGCGAAATTTAACACCAGTGAAAACAAGTACATGATGGTGGATTCGTTCGTGAAATGGCGCATTATCGATCCAGCGAAATACTATGTGTCGATTAAAGAAGGCGGCGAGGCGGCGGCAGAAGATAGGCTCTCTAAAGTTGTGAACGCAGGTTTTCGCGCAGAGTTTGGCAAGCGCACCGTGCATGATGTGATTGCGGGCGAGCGCGATGCGATTATGAGCAATTTGCGTATTAAAGCGGATAAAGAAGCACGTCAAATCGGCATTCAAGTGGTGGATGTGCGCCTAAAACGCGTTGAT
>JANMBV010000104.1:0-28827 GCA_031360585.1 Actinomycetes bacterium
CTAGTGCATGGCCTGCTTCGTGATAGGCCGTGACGCGACGTTCTTCCTCACTCATCAACCGACTCTTACGTGCAGGCCCCGCCATCACTCGATCAATCGCCTCATCAAGTGCGCGGTTGGTGATTTCCTTGGCGTTCTCACGCGCGGTTAGAAGTGCAGCCTCATTAAGAACATTCGCCAAATCGGCACCTGTGAATCCCGGCGTCCGGCGCGCGAAGGTGAGAAGGTCCACCTCTTTACTGATCGGCTTTCCCTTTGCATGAACCTTGAGAATTTCCTCGCGGCCTTTGAGATCAGGTCGCTCTACAGGAATCTGTCGGTCAAAACGACCTGGACGCAATAACGCAGGATCCAAAATATCGGGACGGTTGGTCGCGGCAATCAGGATGACGGAGTTATTGGTCTCAAAACCATCCATTTCAACCAGCAACTGATTAAGAGTTTGCTCACGTTCATCGTGGCCGCCCCCCAAACCCGCACCGCGCTGTCTGCCGACTGCGTCAATTTCATCGACAAAGACAATGGCCGGGGCATTCTCTTTTGCCTGGTTGAACAGATCACGCACGCGAGCCGCTCCGACGCCGACAAACATCTCGACGAAATCTGATCCCGAGATGGAATAGAAAGGAACATTTGCCTCTCCCGCCACAGCCCTAGCGAGCAGTGTCTTTCCAGTACCCGGGGGGCCGTAAAGCAGGACGCCTTTGGGAATCTTGGCGCCCAGGGCGATGTATTTGGGCGGATTGGCTAGAAAATCCTTGATTTCACTGAGCTCTGCCACGGCCTCATCCGAGCCCGCAACATCTGCGAAGGTGGTCTTGGGAACGTCGTCGGTCTGCAACTTCGCCCGAGAACGACCAAATGAGAATGCCCGATTACCACCTTGGGCATTGCTCATCATCAGGAAGAAGAGAAAGCCGATAAGGAGAAAGGGGCCAAAGGCGAAGAGAAGACTTACAAGGAAAGACTGACTTCCAACTTTGACCGACCATGAATGCGGTGGCGGATTACTTGTCAGCAGGTCAACCAGCGTTGGCTCTTCTCCGGTGACGTAGGAAGCCTCGACTTTTGATGAGCCATCAATGAGAAACCCTGATTTAAGTTTTATCTGAATCTTCTGTTCTTTATCGATCAGCAACGCCGAGTCAACTTGACCCTGCGAGATGGCCGCAAGGATCTGAGAGGTTTTGACTTGTGTGTATTTATTACCTGCTGATGAAATCTGGCCGAAGATAGTGACGGTGACAATCGCGACGACAATCCAGAAAAGAGGACCGCGCACAATGCGTTGGTATCGCGTCTGATTCTTCTTAGGTGGCTTTTTACTGGGTATTTTTTTCAACGGTCTCATCTCTCAGGAATAGATATTTTTGGCTAGTACGCCGATAAACGGAAGGTTGCGATATCTCTCATTGAAATCCAGACCATATCCGACTACGAAATCGGATGGAATCTCAAACCCCACATACTTGACCTTGACATCTACCTTCGCTGCTTCGGGCTTGCGCAACATTGCCAGCACCTCAACACTTTTCGCACCGCGTGACTCAAGGTTAGCCTTCAACCATGAAAGCGTTAGACCCGAATCGACGATATCTTCGACAATGAGGACTTCGCGCCCAGTGATATCTCGATCTAGATCTTTCAAGATTCGAACAACGCCACTTGATTTCGTGCCCGAACCGTAGGAGGAGACCGCCATCCAGTCCATATCAATATGGCGCTGCAAGGCTCGTGATAGATCAGCCATCGCCATGATTGCACCCTTGAGAACACCCACCATAAGTAAATCTCGCTCACGGTAATCAATGTCAATCCGCTCCGCCAGTTCTTTCACTTTTGATCTGAGTTGTTCTTCCGTGACTATGACTTTTTCGATGTCACTGCCAACCGCTGATAGATCCACTTATTCCTCGCTGCTTCTATTTAATCGGGGCTAAGAGCGAAAGTCTGCCCGATATTCGCCTTGCCTTCACACCGCCGGGCAGGCTGGCCTCGCCCTGCCCGTGCCAGGAGGTGACCAAAGACTCAACCGCGTTCACATGATCGGCAGTAATGGAGCCTTGCGGGGCTCCAGAGGCGTACATGGCATTCCTGAGAAGACGACTCCGAATGGCTCGAGGCAGGGCTTTGAGCGTGGAAATATCCATGGACTCCGGATCCACACCTTGAAATTCTCTGGTAGCCCATTCATCTAGGGCGTCGGCGTCATCGCGCAACAGGCCCGCACTGCGAGCCAGAGCCACACTCACGCCGGGGCCAATCGCGGCCTCAAGGACGGGAAGGGCGTCCAGACGTACCCGCACCCGCAGGTACTGCTTATCTGCATTGTGAGGATCCTGCCAAGGTGAGAGTCTGGCATCAACACAGGCGGCAACGCTCTGCTCGCGAGTGATCCCCAGAAGTGGTCGGACGTACTTACCGATAACAGGGGCCATGGCCGATAAGGACCTCGTGCCAGAGCCGCGGGCCAGGCCAAGAAGAACCGTCTCTGCTTGATCATTTTGGGTGTGGCCTAGGAAAACTTTTACCGCGCCATATCGGTTGGACGCCTCATCTAACGCTGCATATCGGGCTCGCCGTGCCGAGGCTTCCATTCCATCGGTGATATCCACTCTCACAGGGATTATTTCCGCGCTCTCGATTCCCATAGACGCACACTGGGCAAGGACCGCTTCTGCCTGAACTCCAGAGTTGGGTTGTAACTGATGATCGATCGTGACTGCTACAACTTTAAGTGCCAGCTTCTTAGCCTCCTTCGAAAGAGCGTAGGCCAGGGCAAGTGAATCTGCTCCTCCGGAACAGGCGATGATGAGAACATCTCCTGGGCTGCAATCAGATAATTGGGCACGCACAGCATTGCGAATTTCCACCATCGCGCTGCTGGCAACACTCGACATGCCTATAAGACTAGACCCTGCCACCGAACGGCATCATTCCCTGTAGGTCGTAGATACTGCCGTATCTCAGCCCCGAGCGTGTAGAACGGGCATCCCACGTCATTCCATTGCCGACATAAATGGAGGCGTGATAAATATTGGAAATCGTTCCGTCACTCGAATAGAAAAGCAGATCACCTGGCACTATCTCCGAGAGAGGAACATGCTTGGTGTTGCCTGCATAAAGAGCGGCATTAAGTCGATCCCATTCGGGCCAGGCCAAACCTGCAGATTTGTATGCGGCATAAATAAGGCCCGAGCAATCAAAGGCATTCGGTCCCTGTGCTCCCCACACGTACGGTTTACCTGCTAAAACTTGTGCCTTCGCAAAAGCAACCGCGTTAAGGCGCTGGATTTGCGTCGCACGAATCTTCAATTGTCCCTTGTAGCCACGGTCAGGCCAGATCTTCTTTAAACCAGACGATTTTTCCACTCGGTTAGATCTGGCTTCTTCAAGAAGAGCTAACTGGCGCCTCTGCTCGAGTGTCACTCGAACTTTCTTAGCACTCGCCAGTTCACGCATCAATTCATCTTGGACTTTCTGTAACTTATCAACTTCGGCTTGTTGGGCAGCCTTAGCATCATCAGCTTCCTTTTCCGCCTTCGCAACTTTATCGATAGCTAGCTGCCGTGCAATTATCGCGGTATCGGCTTGCTGCTGTGCAACTACTGCCACGACTTGTGCTGATTTGTAACGATCTAGTGCCGTCGAGTTATGCGCGCCTAAAGTGCTCAATAGTGAAAGTCGATCGAGCAAATCTTGTGGACCGTTTGAATTAAGCAACGGCTCGATATCAGTAAAACCACCTCCCATGATGTAGGCGTTGGTCGCAAGTTTGCCAATGGTACGGCGAGCAGAATTAACTGCGGCGGAAGTCATCTGCGCATGGAGTGAGGCAGCCTGTGAAACGGTGATCGCTACTGCCAATTTTTTTTGGGTCTGTATATATTTAGCCCGAGCGGCATCGGCACTCGAGGTCAACGTTCGTAGAGTCTGGGTCGCTTGAGCCAATTTGCCGGCGGTAGCGGTAGCGGCGGCACGTTTGGCGGTCTCGGCATTCTTCGCCGCCTGTATTTGAGCCAGAGTTGGCTTGGGAGACTTCGCGTACGACGGAGTAGCGCCGTAAAACACCCCTAAAACCAAGGCCACTACAAGCATTCGATTATGTTTCAAAAGAAAATTCCTCTTGTCAACAAGACTAGACCCTGCCGCCGAACGGCATCATTCCCTTGACGCTGTAGATATTTGAGTAAAGAAGACCTGTTCTCGTGGAATTGGCCTCCCACATCATTCCATTGCCTGCATAAATCGACATGTGGTGAATATTGCCAACGGTTCCATCGAAGGAATAGAAAAGAAAATCACCCGGTATAAGATCAGTAAGCTTCACATGCATGGTCGCCACCGAATAAAGTGCGGCGTTAAGTCGACTCCAGTAAGGCCATCCTAGACCGGCAGATTTATAGGCTGCATAAACAAGACCGGAGCAATCAAAGGCATTCGGACCCTGCGCGCCCCAGACATATGGCTTGCGAGCTAAAACTTGTTTCTTGGCGTATGCAACAGCTTTGGTGCGCTGGGCCAAAGTTGAAATAAATGAGGCTCGCCCCTTAAACCCTCGGTCATCCCAGATACTTTTCTGTCCAGGTGTTTGGGAAGCTTTTTTAGCGTTTGCCTCTTCAAGAAGTGCCAATTGGCGTTGCTGCTCTAGCGTCACACGAACTTTCTTCGCACTGGCAAACTCAAGCATCAATTGATCCTGAACCTTTTTCAGCTTATCAACTTCAGATTGTTGTGCGGCCTTGGCATTGTCGGCGATCTTTTTCGCGGCAGCAACTTCTACTGTTGCCGATTGCTGGGCAACCTTGGCAGCATCGGCTGCCCTCTGAGCATTTGCTGCAACAACCTGCGCCGCTTTGTATCGGTCAAGAGCCGTCGAATTATGGGCGCCAATAGTGCTCAGGGTCGTAAGACGGTCAACGAGATCTTGTGGGCCGTTCGAACTTAACAAAGGCTCGATATCGGTAAGGCCCCCACCCATGATGTAGGCGTTACTTGCTAACTTTCCTATAGTTCGGTGGGCAGAACTTACAGCCGCCGAAGTTATCTGCGCATGTAAGGCAGCAATCTTAGAAAGTTTGACGGCGACGGCGAGTTGTTGTTGGGCTCGCACGTAACGTGCGCGTGCAGCATCGGCAGCTGAAGTTAGTTGACGCAATGTTTGGTTAGCCTGTGCCAATTTTGCCGCAGCAGCATTTGCGGCAGTTCGCTTTGCGGCTTCCGCCTGCTTGGCTGCTTGAATCTGTGCCAACGTCGGCTTGGGCGATTTCGCGTAGGCAGGTGTAACGCCGACAACAAAACCAATGACCAACACAGATGCAAGAACTCGATTTCGACGCATTATCTTTCCTCCCGAACAGGGAATACTAAAGGCTCAACCTGAGAATTAGAGTTTAGGGGTGGCGTGTCCTCAATTGGATACATCCCTTCTGACAAAGAGCACGCTTGCCACGAGGACCCCTGCCGCTAAATAGGCAGAAAGCACGAGCAGAGCATGCGAATAGGTTGCAGTCATATCCCCGCCGGCGGCAACGGTATTCATTAACTGTCCCGGCATCCACTTGCCCGAATGCTTGACTGTGGCGGCGATAATATTTTCGACCACTAGCAACCAGGCAACGCCGATCGAAATGGCGCTGATGGGTGACCTGAGGAGTAGCCCCAGGATCATGCCGATTGTTCCGAAGGCAATCACCGACAATAAGACATTCACAAAGGTGTGAAGAACTCCGATGCGAGCATCCGAGGTCGACCACGCCGTTGTTACCACCTTCGCCTTACCTGAAAGGGCAAAAGCCAGTGAAATGCTGACGATCGCCGAGAGGATCACCGAAATTAATGCGAACAAACACATCGCCAGGAACTTGCCCAACAACAAGGTGAGTCTTCGAGGTTGTCTCACCAACAGATTACGCAGGGTTCCGTGGGTGTACTCCTGCGCAGTCTGAGAGGCAAAGATGCACAATGCAACCAGGCCCAATAAGCCGGCGGAACTGCTAAATCCGATCGACAACCCATGTGGAAGTTCCAGGCTGGCGCGATTGATGACCTGACCTTCGCGGGCATTTCCGTGTGCTGAATCAAGAAGTAAAAAGAGTAGCGAGGTGACCAACGCACTTGAGCCCATAATCGCGGCCATGGTGCCGATAAATAATGACGGGCGACGCAACTTGCGCCATTCGGCAAAGAAAACGCGGATCATTCCGCTGCCCCCGTCATTTCAAAGAAAGTCTCTTCGAGTGTTGGAAGGACTGGTGAAAGTTGGGCGAGAACGATTCCAGATTCGAAGGCCAATTGATTCAAAGTGGCCGCCCACTCACGCGGCCCCAATATGTGCGCAACCCCGCCGATGATCGATCCTTCGTGACCTGCCTCTTTGGCTATCTGCAACAACCGTGGAAGATCCATGGGATCTCCACTCTTTGCAAGAATCATAGGTTGCTGTTGGAGAAGCAGATCGTGGGTTTTGCCTGCGAAGATCACTTCGCCCTCTCGAAGCATTACTAGGGAATCACTAATCATTTCAATCTCGGCCAATAGATGAGAGGAAACAAAAACCGTAGTCCCTTCATTTGCCAACGAGCGCAGAAGATCGCGAATTTCTTGAATCCCAGCAGGGTCCAATCCGTTCGTTGGCTCATCGAGAATCAGTAATTGTGGATTCGGCAGAAGAGCCGCAGCAATTCCCAGTCGCTGCTTCATTCCCAGTGAATAAGTCTTGTATTTGGATTTGCCTCGGCCGCCCAGACCCACACGATCAAGAAGACCCTGTACTTGCTCTTGCGGGTGTCCACCCAACGTCGCGAGCACTCGCAGATTTTCAGCTCCACTGAGGGCGGGATAGAAAGCGGGCCCCTCGATCATGGCGCCAACTCGGTCAAGGTATTTGGCAGGATCGCTGATGGGTTGACCCAGAACGGTTCCGCTTCCGCCACTCGGGGAGATCAGACCCAGGAGCATCCGCATCGTCGTCGTCTTACCGGAACCATTGGGGCCAACAAACCCACAGACCGTTCCCATCGGCACGTCGAAATTCGCGTGGGAGACGGCCACCCGCTGCCCGTAACGCTTACTGAGATCACTCACTGAGATCGCTAATTCCGAGGTTGCGACAGAGGCCATGGCGCAAACCTTACACTTCACCCATGAGCAAACGTCCCTGGGGTTACCAACCACTACCCGACCGACCCGAACCAGAGTGGTCCCTTCACCCCGAGACTAATGCCGTCCGCGCTGGCTTAGCCCGTTCGGGATTTGGCGAGACGGCCGAGGCTCTCTATCTCACAAGCGGCTTCACATATGGAAGTGCTGAACAAGCCGCCGAATCTTTTACTGACGAAACCGACCACTTCGTTTATGGCCGCTTCGCCAACCCAACTATCTCCATGTTCGAACAGCGTTTGGCAGCCATCGAGGGCGCCGAATTCTGCGTAGCGACGGGATCCGGGATGTCGGCGATGTTCGCCTCGGTTGCCTGTCTCGTGCAAGCCGGAGATCGAGTAGTGGCATCGGCTGCGATGTTTAGTTCTTGCCACGTAGTCCTCACCGAAATTCTGCCCAAGTGGGGCGTCACCATTGAACTGGTCAAAGGAAATGACCCTGCTGACTGGGCGAAGGCTCTTTCAAAGCCCACCGCGGCCGTCTTCATCGAAACCCCGAGCAACCCAATGCTAGATATCGTGGACATTGCGATGGTCAGCAATTTGGCTCATCTTGTGGGAGCAACCGTCATCGTCGATAACGTGATGGCATCTCCCATTCTGCAAAAGCCTCTGGAGCTCGGTGCCGACGTAGTCATGTACTCAGCAACAAAACACATTGACGGCCAGGGTCGGGTACTTGCCGGAGCAATCCTTGGCAGTTTCTCTTACATACACGAAAAGCTCAATCCCTTTGTGCGGCATACAGGACCGTCGATTAGCCCGTTCAACGCGTGGGTCCTGGTGAAATCACTTGAGACGATGAGCATGCGCGTTGAGAAGATGAGCAATAGTGCCCAAACTCTGGCGCAATATCTAGAAACTTGCCCGCAAATCAAGAGCGTGCGATATCCGGGACTTAAATCTCATCCTGGCTACGAAATTGCCCAGAAACAGATGTCAGGAGGAGGTTCAACGATCGGCATTGAATTCAAGGGTTCTCGGGCTGAAGTCTTCACATTCATGGATGCGCTTCGCATTATTGATATCTCCAACAATCTAGGTGATAGCAAGTCGTTGATCACTCATCCCGCTTCGACGACACATCGCCGTTTAGCCCCAGAAGTTCAAGCCGAGATGGGGATTACCGATTCGGTATTGCGGCTGTCGGTGGGGTTGGAATATGCAGGAGACCTGCTAACAGATATTGAGCATGCCCTAACCTAATTATCTAGAACTAACGAGCTGGGCGACTACTAACAAGATTGAGAAAAGACTCAAATAACTAATTGACCATTGGAAAATCTTTCCAGCAACCTTTGCATAAGAATCTGTCTTCTCGTTCAGTTGTACAAGTTGGAACGCAAAAACCAAGCCCAACACAACCGTGATGAGCAACGACCAGAGCGGAAGTTTGGCAATCTCAATGAGCGCAATTGAGGAAATGATCATCGCAATAGTGTGGAACCACATCTCAGTTCGCACTCGAGTCTTTGTCGCTACGACGGGAAGCATTGGAATACCGGCAGCTGAATAGTCGTCCTTGTATTTTATTGCCAGGGCCCAAAAGTGAGGAGGTGTCCAGAAGAAAATCACAAGAAAGAAAGCTACTGCAGTCCAAGAAATGGAATTCGTGATTGCCGCCCAACCGATGAAGACCGGCATGCAACCAGCTGCACCACCCCAGACAATGTTCTGAGAAGTCCGTCGCTTCAATCCCATTGTGTAAATCACCACGTAGTAAGCAATTGCGATAAACGTGAAGAGAGTTGCCAACGGTGTAGTGAAGACCCAGAAAACTAATAGAGAAATCAACCCGATTACAGTTGCGAAAACGATTGCGGCACGATCAGTGATAACCCCTGTTACCAGAGGGCGTTTAGAGGTGCGTGCCATGACGCGGTCCAGGTCGCTTTCAATAATCATGTTGAAGGCATTTGCTGATCCTGCTGCGAGCGTGCCTCCAAGAATTGTCGCGATGCTCACACCAGCACCGGGGATTCCCTTTTGTGCAAGAACAAGGGCAGGAAGCGTGGTGACAAGCAGTAGTTCGACAACGCGCAATTTCATCAAGGCGACGTAACCGCTGAACTTGGAGCCAGTGCCTCCTCGGGCCGTCATAGTCATTGGCTTAGATTACTCAGCAACATTGAGTCACGTTCTCAGACTCCTCCCAGTTGACCCAGTTAGTTTTTCTCCACCGAGAGAAAAGACGAGGAAAGACCATGCGCCCTGAGAATTCCAAGCCAGAATGGTTCCACATGGCGGACGCCGACGCTACCCTGCCACAACCCAAGGGCAAGCCGGTCGTGAGGATCATGGCTTCGGTTACCCTTCTACTACTCCTGGGAGCCGGTCTCGTCTTCGCTCAGACGCAAGAGAGTCCAATCGCCGTAGCTAGCCCCGTCACCAGTGCCTCTTCCACACCCATCCAAGCTGCTCAAGTAGCGAGGAGCCCCGCAACTCAGACCATAGCCATAACCATTAAAAGGCCAGCCATCGCCACAATGCCAACAGGTGGTGGCGGAGACGACGGATTACGAAGTAGCGACGACGACTAAGGCATACCTTCTTTATTCCGTTCCAGTGGGGCGGTGATTTTCCCTAGCAACCGATCCAATGTATTTCGTGCCTGATTGGCGGCGACCTCGCCTTTGCGGATGTGATCGGCGATCGCCACAAAAATGTATTCGTGCGTTCCAGATTCAACATACCCGGCAAGACTCACTGTTCCATCCAGAGTGCCCGTCTTAGCATGAACTAGTCCAACTGCTTGTGGGGCGGTTTTGAGGAAGCGGGATTCTAAAGTGCCCGAGATTCCAGAGACAGGGAGTCCTTCATAAATCGAGGCGAATCTGGCGTCTCCGCGAATCTTAAGCAGCAGCTCGGCAACTAATTTCGCTGTGACGCGATCCTGATGCGAAAGTCCGCTCCCATCGCGAATGTAGAGCCCGCTCTGATCCACTTGAAGATCGGTCAATACCTTCCTAATTGTCAGCGCCACCCCCGCATCATCCATGGGGTAACCGACCGAATGCGCCGCGGCACGAGCCAATCTTTCGGCAAGCAGGTTGTCACTCCACGTTAGAGCGAACTTCACCATCTCGCTTACGGTTGGGGAAGTGACTTTTGCGATTTCCTGGCCAGATACCGATTCCAGATGGTTTGCGCCTATCTGCGTGAATTTCGCTTTGATGGCCTTGGCGACAAACTCGTGCTTGAGCAAAGCGATGTCTTTGGAATACAGACCCGAGTACGAAATTGATATATTGCGAAGAGGTGACTTTCCCTCCGCCTTTAAATCGATGATCGAGCGATTGACTAAATATGAGAGCCAACTTCGGTGATACTTCTTGGCTTCGAAATAGCTATCCGTCATCCAAGGGTCAAGGTTGCCGGAAATGACCAGGGTCCTTGGAATCAAACCCTTGGCAACACGGGTTACATATCTATAGTTGGGGTCGATGTATTGCAACGCAGCCGTTGTCGATAACAACTTAAGAATCGAGGCTGGCTTCCGGAGTGAAGTAGCATCTATCTGAAATATGACTTCACCACTCGTGCGATCAATCAAAATCATTGAAGGTCCGGCCAAAGTGGGCGAAGATGAGATCTGAGCAAAAACCCGTGAGATATCCGCCGCGGGTATCCCGGGAGCGGCCATTACCGCTGAAGTGCCAGATACCAGTGCCAAACTTGTGAGCAAAGCGGTGAGGCGCAATGACTTCATGAGGAGCCTACAAGAAGATCGCGATAAGAATATTGGCGCCAGTCAATGCCACCAATGCAACCCATACTGAATTCATAACTTCAGATTTTTTGAAATTGCGATAAACAAGAACCAAGATAACGAGCAATATGAGGAATTTTGCCCCCACCCAGGCGTTGTTAAGCAGTGGCCATTTATCTGCATTTTGGTCATGTAGGGGGGTGCGAATCCCCACCATGACCAGTCCGGTAACAAAGGCAGTAAGAACGCTATGGAGAACAGCAGGGTGGATACGTCGTGGTGACTTCTTTACTTGCAACAAGAGAAGCACCATGACTGCGATCACGGAAAGAATGTGTATGAGTAGGGCAATATCGTTTACCCAAGCCAGACCGGACATGTTCACCCTCTCAGGAGTATGGATAGCGTTTCGAATCTATTCAGTTTAGAGTGCACTTTATGCTTCCACCCGCAACTATTGGGCCAGGTGAATTCTTCCCTGTTATAGGCGTTGGACCACACCCGAAGCCATGGCCAGATGGTAACCAATTTGATCCTGAATTGCTCGAATTAGGCGACCGCCGCAACGTCCTTGATCACTACAGATATTGGAAAGTTGCGGCCATCGTTGCCGATCTCAACACCAAGCGACATAAACTTCAGATCGCGATTGAGAATTGGCAGCACGATCTCAACATTGGCTCGATTGTTCGAACCGCCAACGCCTTCAATGTGAGCGCAGTCCACATCGTCGGCAAGCGCGACTGGAATCGCAGAGGCGCCATGGTCACCGACCGATACCTGACTGTGATCCACCATCCCTCGGTCGAAGATTTCCGCATATGGGCGGACACGAATTCAGTACCCATCATCGGAATCGACAATGTTCCTGGGTCATTGCGGCTAGAAAGTTCAGAACTTCCTGAGGAATGCGTCCTGCTCTTCGGCCAAGAAGGAGCAGGTATGTCGCAGGAGGCAATCACCGCTTGCACGCTCCTATATGCGATCGAACAGTATGGCTCGACTCGATCGATGAACGCCTCGGCCGCTGGCGCGATCGCTATGTATCACTGGGCCCTCCAACACCTACCTCGTTAGACCAGCGGAGGACGAAGATGAGATTCGGATGGCTCTCCAGAAACCTCATGATTATCACCGTCGTTTCCCTTGCCCAAGATGCCGCGAGCGAACTGCTCTACCCCCTGCTACCGATATTACTTACGGGAGTAATCGGAGCTGCCCCTCTGGCTTTGGGACTTATTGAGGGATGCGCAGAGGCAGCGGCAGGATTCACAAAACTCTATTCAGGCATGGCCAGCGACCGCATCGGGCGCAAACAATTTGTGGTGGCTGGCTATTCAGTGGCAGGAATCGGAAAATTCTTTGTCGTGACTGCTACCGCATGGCCGCTCTTCTTTCTTGGCCGAGTGGTTGATCGAATAGGTAAGGGATTACGAGGTACTCCACGGGATGCACTCATCCACGATTCAGTCCCGCAGGAGCATTTGGGAAAGGCTTTTGGCTTCCACCGCGCGGGAGATAACTTGGGGGCAGTTATCGGCCCCCTCCTTGCACTCGCAGGGCTCTCTCTTCTCAATGGCGACGTTCGCAAAGTTGCGATGTGGGCACTCATCCCCGCCGCAATCTCGGCTGGCTTCACTTTCTTTGTGAAAGACAAGACGAGAGCAGAAATGAGGGTGGAGCCGAAAAAACCCGCATCGGGTCCGTTGCCTTCGAAACTGAAACGGGCGATCTCGATTTTAGTTCTGATACAGCTGACGAATATTCCTGACGCGTTGCTTCTCCTGCGCTTACACAACATCGGTTTCAGTACTAGTGGGATCGTACTTGCCTACGTGTTGTTTAGCGCAGTAACCGTGGTCTTTGCGTTTCCAGCCGGGTACCTCGCAGATCGTTTCTCACCACACGCCATATATTCAATCGGACTCGTCGCTTTCGCAATCGCCTACTTCACACTGGGGTACACAAGCAGTCACAGCGTCGCGGTCCTGGCTCTGGCACTGTATGGCATCTTTCCGGCACTTACCGACGGGGTCGGCAAGGCATGGATTGGCGGCTTGAGTGAAAAACACCAGAGGGGCAAAGCGCAAGGCGCATACCAAGCATCAATGAATTTCGCAGTGATGGGCGCTGGCTTTTGGGGTGGGATATTCTGGACAAGCAAGGGTCACGAGTGGCCGCTTATGATCGCAGCCATTGGAGCCCTTCTAGGCGCTCTCGCCCTGCTCGCCCAGAACTTCCGAAACCGAAGCTAGGCGCCTCATTACTTCATCAGCCTCTTCAAATCTTCCCTGAGACCGCATCACGGTCGCAATCCGCGTTTCGACATCAACGATCAAGTCAAAATCTTTTGGATCCTCATCAATGGCGTTGTGAATCACCTGGTCAAGAGTGGACAATCCATCATCTAGGCGGCCGAGCAAGATCTGGGCTTTGCCATATTCAAAGAGAGCAAAAGTTTCGCGGCGGTGATCATGTGCGGTTTCAAAAACATCAATTGCTTTCCGAGCAGTCTCCAACGCGATTTCGCCGTTGCCTAGTTGAACATGGCTCGCCGCAATCTTCTGGTCGCATCGGGCAACATGGATTACCTCGCGGTTCTTCTTAAAGAGGGCGCGCGCTTGGGTAAAGCTTCCAATGGCGGCGGAGAAGTCACCGAGCTCTCGGTAGGCACATCCGATCAGGTGAAGATCGTTCGCGGCCCCCAATTCATTTCCGTCCAGTAGGTGCTCTTGAGCGCACTCCTGCATTGTGTCGATGACCTTCTGGAAATTCTTTGATGAGTACCACCACTCACCCAAGGTGCAGGCAAGTTCCAAGGCAATGGGGGATTTGTTCTTTCGAAGAATCTCTACCGCCTTGCTCATGGCAGATGCTGCCTCATCCATCCGCTTCAACTGGTTGAGGTTGTACCCGATTGCCGAGTATGCCTGCGCGAGACCCTCGCTGGAGGCGTTGACGCCTAACCCAGAATAAATATCACAGGCAGTTTCGGCCAACGCGAGCGCTTCGTCATATTGGCCCCTGGCATAGATGCGAGCGCTGAGTTCGTAGTACGTGCTTGCGCGCTCGGCCCCCTCCACATCAGGAATGCGATCCCAGAGCATCTCCTCGGTAATGAGTTCGTCCTGCCCTGCTTCGTCGTCGTCGCTCATATCGGCCTCCTCATTACTAAACTCTATACTCGGGAACCTCAAGGAGGGCGATAACGGCTATGAAGGCGCTTCAAGGCTCAACGTGGAAGGTAGTCCTGGTGGCCCGGATCCTGCTTCTCTTAGGAGCGGTCGGGCTTGCCTCAAGTGCATCTCGGTCCTTCCACCGAAAGATACGCCTTCTGATGTCGACTCTGCCAAAGGGTGTGCTCGATCTGGCAACAGCGGCCGGAATCATTGTCGGCGTCCTTCTCATCGTGCTCTCATTTGCCCTTGCCAGGCGAAGCCACGCCGCATATCTGCTTACAGAGTTGCTACTTCTGGTGAGTCTCACACTCTCGATCATCAAGGGATTGGACTACATCCAGGGCTTGGGATCTCTGATCATGTTCATCTCTCTCTTCCTCATTCGAGAGGAGTTCTATGCCAAACCCGTTAGACGGGTAGTCACTCGCGCTCTCATCGTTTTTGGACAGTTGATCTTTCTCAGTTTTGCTATTGGCATTGTCTTGATCTTGGCCGAGGATCGGCTATTCGGGAGCGACGTATCAATCTCCGGGATCCTTCTCACTGTCGTTCACGGTTTGGTTGGAATAGCCGGCCCAGTGCAATTCATTAGCCACCGCGAGCAAGACATCTTCGGCTACTCGATGGCCGGTCTCGGACTCATAACAGTACTCGCTCCCATATTGACGCTGCTTCAGCCGAGCCCGCCAAAGCCGCAGATGGGCCAGGAGGATGAGAACGGAATCCGCGCGCTCCTTACAGAATTTGGTGATCGAGATTCTGTCGGGTATTTCGCTTTGCGCGAAGACAAGAGCGTGGTCTGGTCCAACACCCGCAAAGCGGCAATCACTTACAGAGTTGTGGGAGGTTGTGCTTTGGCAAGCGGTGATCCAATCGGTAATCCAGACGCGTGGCCACAAGCGATGCACGCGTTCATGGAACTATCGGCTAAAAACGGATGGACTCCCGTAGGACTTGGATGCAGTGAGGAAGCTGGCGAGATTTGGGTTCGAGAAGCGGACATGACGGCGCTGGAAATCGGGGATGAAGCAGTCGTGCATGTCGATGAATACGATCCAGATAACCCTCGATACAGAAACGTGCGCCAATCGGTTCGCAGAATTCTGAAACAGAACTACACGACAGAGATCTTCCGCACATCTGAAATGACCAAAGAAATGCGCCTACTTCTGACTGAAGACTCCAAGAGGTGGCGCGGAGCTGCCACAGAGCGCGGATTTATGATGGGGTTAGGACGGATAGCCGACGATGACGAGCCGGACTTGCTCATTGTCACAGCGAAGAAAGATGGTGAAGTCATGGCCCTCCTTCAATATGTGCCATGGGGGTCCAAGGGACTCTCTCTGGATCTCATGCGCCGATCCCCACAGGCCGACTCAGGTGTAAACGAGTTGATGATCGACGCAACCATTAGATATGCGCGCGAACATGAAATTACTCGAATTTCACTAAATTTCGCAGCGTTCAGATCGGTCTTTGAGCGAGGTGCCCAACTTGGAGCCGGACCCATCATCCGTTCATGGCGGGGTATTCTGCTTTTCATGTCCCGCTGGCTTCAGATGGAATCTTTATTTCGGTTCAATTCGAAGTTTCGCCCCGAATGGGTACCGCGTTACATCATGTACCGAAAGAGCGCAGACCTTCCAAAAGTCGGCCTTGCGACCATGCGCGCCGAAGCCTTTATCGGTTCCAGGACTACAGAAACGAGAAAGGCCACCTCGCTCGGATAATCCAAGGGGTGGCCTTCCCGTAAGTCTGATTTAATTACTTCTTTTTGACGACAACTGCACTTTTCTTCTTTGG
Source organism: Actinomycetes bacterium (assembly GCA_031360585.1). Taxonomy (GTDB): domain Bacteria; phylum Actinomycetota; class Actinomycetes; order Nanopelagicales; family Nanopelagicaceae; genus QYPT01. The sequence goes on from JANMBV010000104.1 coordinate 15,852, forward strand.
CGCCTTCTTTGTGGTCTTCTTGTGAGAGGTCTTTGCCTTACTCTCTCCAACTTGCTTCATTGAGGTCTCGCTCATCTCATGAGTAGCAGTTCCCTCTGATGTAGCAGTTGGCTTAGTGATGCTTGGTGTCTTTACCGCTGCACTTGCAACCGCTGTACCACCCAGAACCATTCCGCTTGCAACAATGACGCTTAATAGAACTTTCTTCACGTGAACTCCTTAACAAGGGCAGTGGTGGCTACCAAATTAGCCACCGAGCTATCGAACGTGCGAATACTGGCAAGAAAATTTGAACTTTGGGTGAGAAACGTGCTGTTTTATCTGAGAATTCGTATAGAGAAAGTGCTAACGATGGATTTGAGCGGAAAGCCAATCTAGAATTCGCGGCAACTGACTCTTCCAGACTTTGGTGCTATGGCCCCCATGTTGGTCGATGACTTGATCGATTACTAAATTGGGGTTATGGACCCTCTCTATTGATGCGATGGCTCCCATTACCCCGGGATCTTGGCTGGTGCCGACCAGAAGTATGTGGGAGGGAAGTTTCAGTGCCCTGGCGAGAAGAAGGGGAGAGTTCGCATCTCTTAAGGCCAAGGATCCGCCGAATAGTTGAGTCTGGGTCGGAGAGAAGTAGCCTGCGATAGAGACGGCAACGCTGAACCGCGAGTTAGGGCTGAGCATCACTTTGGTAGCGCAGAATCCCCCCGTTGAGTAACCCGCGATCGCCCAGTTTTTTCTATCACTCCTTGCAGCAAGTCCTCCAATGATCGCATTTGGCACATCGACCCCAAGCCACGTGTTGACCAATGGCCCTCCAGGAATGTCGGTGCATTCGGTGTCACGAGTCGGCGGCACACTCATCGTAGGAAGAACAATAAGAAAATCATGAGCGTACCCAGTTGAAATTTCGTGTCGAAGAATTCTCACGAGATCCAATGCGTGAAACCAGGTGGTCGGTACACCTGGATACCCCGGAAGAAGCACCAATACAGGCCATTTCTTTGCTGGATTGGCGCCGTAGGTTGGGGGCAAGTAAACATAGACGGGCGCAGTTACTCCACTCTGTGCTCCCTTCAAAATAAAAGAGAACTGCCCGCCCTGGCTTCTAAAGCCGGGCAAGAGTCGAGTGTTGCGAACATACGGGTCAAGGGGCGAGACGGCGCCCTCAGCTTGAATCTGCGTGATCGGTGATGTGAACGCATTGTAATTACCGAATAAATCAGTCCAATTCGCAAAGAAAACCATTGATCGGTTAAATCCAACAAAAAATGTCGTCACGACCAGCAACTGAGCAATTACTAGAATCACGAATCTCTGAGAATGCTTTACGGCGCTCTTGCCTGGAAATTTATGCCAGAAGGCAATAAGGCCCGCATTTATCAGAACACAGAGGAGGATTAATGAGACCAAGAGGGGTAGACCAGTTAAAGACATGGTGCGATCACATTGTTCGAATGCGTGTAGTAGGTAGCCATCACCATCACGGCCTTTCCATGAAAATCTACGGTTGAGTCAGCCAGAACTTCGACCGCTGATCCTATCGAATACTGAGGTGAATCTACTTCACGACCGAGCGGGGATGTCAATGAGTGCAGGACGCCATAGACCGAGTGGGCCTCGACTTAGGCCCTTTAGAATTTCCTGCGTTACCAACCTAACATCGGTCTGGGTCTGTTCAAAATGCGCTGGATGCCATGGGCAGACATTATCTATCGCACATGTCCAACCATTAGTAGAAATATCAAGTACTCCTGCATTTTTTGGATTCGTGTAATACGTCGCCATCGCCGTTATTGGCTTTCCGTGGAGTTTGATCTCTGCCCACGCCAAATTTTCTACCGCCGGGCCGATTGCATACAAAGGCGAATCGACCTCCCTACCGACTATGCCACGCAACACGATCGGATGCTTCATAACAGAAAAAGGCCAACGCAAAGGGTGAGCGATGGTGTAATCCCCGTTTACTCCCAGCCCAACATACTGGGCTCCCAAGAGGGCAGATTCTGGATTGCGAATCGGGAAACTCCGCCATCTAGTCGTTGCTAAGACTGATTTCTTGCGGTTGGGATCAGATGCGGAACCCCTCCACATCACAAGCTCGCGATCATGTGCTTGCAGGCGCGGACGGTTATAGCCAGCATTTCCACCAAAGGAAACGAGGTTTATTCCTCGTGAAACAGCAGAATCCAGTGCACGGCGCATCTGCGTGGTCCAATACTCACCGTGGCCACCGTAAACAATAGATTTGGCGTTGACCAAAGAAGAGACGTTCTTGTTCAATTCGAGGTCGGTAATGTAATTCAGATCTATTCCCAGTTTCTCGGCAAGTCGAACTATGGGAAATTCCATGTACCGGAATTGCCCCCCGCCATCGCCGTCGTAGGGACGATCAAAAGAGACGACCATCGCTCGACTTCTGCGAGTCAGGTTAGGGCCCTTGTAAAGAGAGTAGCCGCCCCACTCGTTATACGCCTGCCACGTCAAGATCGATGAAATAAATGTCACCGGACTCTTACTCTCTGGATTGGTCACCATGATGGGAACGAAATTCGAATCACCGTTCTTATCATCGAGTCGAATCAGATACTGACCAGGCAAAGTCCGATTCGTGACATTGAAATCCCAGGCGGCGGGCCAATCGGTGATGAGTAAGGATTCAGGTGACTTCGTTGGCCGCGGCACAAAATAATGCGGAATGGATTTTGTAATAGTTTCCGAGATCAATCGGGCACCGGTGCCACCATAAAATCCCATTCGGAAAACTCTTATTCTGACAGGTTCACCGTTGCCGGAAATGTGCAGTCCAATGTCCTGATTACAGGTGGCACTAGGTGAAGAGAACCATCCCTCAGGTCCACTTGCAGAAACCGAAGGAGCAAGCCAGGATCGAAATGGTCCGCCTTTCCTCATCTTGGCTTCTTTTCCAGAAAAGTCCCCTGCGAACTGGATTGGAATTCCACGGCCCCAACTGGCATCCCCAGGCTTGGCGTTCTCTCGCTTCACCCATCCAGGGGCGCTGTCCCATCCGCACAACGCTGCCGCCTGCGAGGAGGCAGTGGCCATGGGTAGGCCAACAAGGAGGAGGGAAGATGCTGTCGCGAATATACCCAGCAATCGTCTGGCGGCGCGGAACATCCATCTCCTTAAATATCCTCACCCGAGGGCTTCAACGGTGCGCTCAGGATAGAGGAGTGTTCCTGAATCTACCCTTAGGACAGGGTGGGCAACAGCCGAGAATGTGAGATCTGAGTGGACAGCTCTCCGTGCCAACCCCTACGCTCTTCTTGCAAACGGTTCGCATCTAGCCAGGGGGGTCGATGGACATTCTTCTCAGCCATAGGCCGGCCACCTCCCTGCGTCAACGCCTCACCCCTGATGAATGGCGAAGGCTATACGCGATGTTCGGATTCATCGCCCTCCTCCATATATCAGGGGCCATATTGATGTTTGCGGCAACGCACGGGCACTACAAACTTTCCGACGGCTCCCTCTTTGGCTGGGGAACTGCGGCTCTGGCCTACACCCTGGGCATGCGCCATGCCTTTGATGCCGACCACATCTCGGCTATCGATAACACCACCCGAAAACTGATGAGTGAGGGGAAGCGCCCGCTCGCTGTCGGATTCTTCTTCTCCTTGGGCCACTCCTCCGTTGTCGCCTCTTTGGCGATTCTGCTCAACTTTGGAATCAAGGCTCTCGGGGCGCAACTAAAGGACACAAACTCATCGCTGCACCACTACACCGGGTTGATCGGCACCACCATCAGCGGGACTTTCCTGATGCTGATCGCCATCCTCAATCTCATCATTCTCATCTCGATCGTTCGAGTCTTCATCGATATGCGAAAAGGGCTGTACGACGAAGCAGAGCTCGAGAAGCATCTCAACTCGCGCGGATTCTTGATGCGATTTTTCGGTCCCATCGCGAGACGCATTGATGCGAGTTGGAAGATGTACCCTCTCGGAATTCTCTTCGGACTCGGCTTTGATACCGCTACTGAAATTGGCCTTCTCGTTCTGGCAGGATCATCGGTCGTCGCCGGACTTCCCTGGTGGGCAATACTTTCTCTGCCACTCTTTTTCGCCGGTGGTATGAGCTTGCTCGATACCATCGATGGTTCCTTCATGAACTTCGCCTATGGTTGGGCTTTCTCAAAACCAGTCCGAAAGGTTTATTACAACATCGTCATCACCGGGCTCTCGGTCTCCGTAGCACTATTTGTCGGCGGGCTGGAGGTCACCCAAGTGATTGCCAAGCAACTCAATCTCACCGGCGGTTTCTGGAATTACGCCGCGTCATTCAATTTGAACTCGGCGGGCTACATCATCGTGGGACTCTTCGCAGTTGTCTGGATCGTGGCCCTGGCGCTCTGGCGCTATGGAAAGATTGAAGAGCGCTGGCATGACAGGGCACATGAGGCCCAATTGATGCGCGGAGAAGATTCCGACCACACGAAGGCGGGCATTGAATTGGGCCCTATCCGCGAGGCTTTCAAACTCGATTGAGTCTGATACGACCTTGGCCTATGGCCGCACCAATAAGGACTACCACCCCACCAATTGGCTCGTTCCACGTTACCGGCTCGCTCAAAAAAAGCACGCCGACCATGACTGCGATAACTGGCGTCACGTATGTCACCGAACTGGCGATTGCGCTCCCTGCTGCAGCGAGAATCTGAAAATTCCAGATATAGGCATAGCCAGTGCCGAGAATTCCCAGAGCGAGCATGGCCGAAACTGGGCCAACTCTCAGTTGGTATTTCGTCACTCCGTGGAAGATAAATAGCGGCAGGAGTGTGATTGCCGCAAGGCAGACTTGAGTTGTCGCCAACGCCTCCGGCGCCAACTTGTGAGGAAGAACGTACCTGCGAGAATAGGGAAATGAGAAACCGTAGCAAGTAACTGCCGCGAGGAGCGCCAGTATCGCCACCATGGGATTGGCGCCGAGTCCATTCCAAGCACCAAGAACTATAAGAACTCCTGTGAATCCAACGAGAAGTCCAATTACCTGATAGCGCTTTGGCTTTTCTTCGCGAAAGAGCGTCATCATGACCAGCAATGTCATAAGTGGAGTGACAGCATTGATGATGCCCGCCAAGATTGATGTGACATTAGTTTCGGCAACGGCAAAGAGAACCCCCGGAACCACGTTGAGCAACATCGAAACCACCCATAGGTGAGCCCAAATCCGGCGATCTTTAGGTAAGGGAATTTTCTTAATCCGAGAGATTGCCAGCAGTGCGAGTGCGCCAAGGAAAGTACGACCGAATGCGACGCCGAACGGCGTCAAAAACTCAAGGCCTAACTTTATGAAAATGAAAGAACAGCCCCACACGATGCCGAGGGCAATGTATGGGGCTAACCACGTTCTATCTTTCACCCTGCATTAAGTAAACGAGAGTGCGAGTGCTCCAAAAAGCGATGAGATCGTCATCCACATCCACCAGATGTTGACGATATCTACATGCCAGTGATCTGACGCGTAGATGCCAAGTCGTGAACGGTTCCAGTTTCCAAGGGAGATGAAGACCGTTAAGAACAAGTGGAGCATATTCAAGCCGGCAATCAAGTAATAGCAGGATGCATACGCGCCCATGGTGATTGTGAAGGGAGCATTATTCATCTGCATCCCCTGATAGATAAGGGCGACCAGACTTGCCAAGAAGGCAACACCAGAACCCAGAACCAACCGGGCCTGATTCTGGATTCTTGCACCGGCCAGGCCGTAGCGATGAGAGAGAAACCCTAGTGCCGCGATCATCGTGACATACCAGGCGCCCATGCTTGAAACGGGCACGGTTGCGTCCTGGGTATCACTTGCCTGAGGCAACCACATGTTGTTGACGTTCTGCTCTTTGAGGTAGAAGTAGACGAACAGGACTGCTAGCGCAAAGGAAATATCTGCCACCAGCAGAAGGATCAAGCCAATCCGATTTCGCGAACCGACTGCATCTGGAAGTTCGTGGTGGTAGTTAGGATTTTCGTCGTGTTCGGCTGAGTGTGCGTGAGTTTCTACGCTCATGACTGCGCCTTTCCATAACCGTAAGGATCTGATGTCACAACAGGCAATACATCAAAATTCTCTAGCGGAACCGGGTTTGGAACGCTCCATTCGAGCGTCTTGGCAAACCACGGGTTCATCGGCGCCAACGCACCGCTTGTCCATGATGAGATGACACCATATAGAAGTACCAACATTCCGGACATGATCATGTATGCACCGCCCGTGGTGATCATGTTGCCCCTGCTGAACATTGCGGCGTAGGCCTCAACACGACGAGGTTGCCCCGCAAGGCCAACGAAGAACATTGAGATAAATGCAATGTTGAAACCGATCTGAACCAACCAGAAGCCCACCCAACTCAGGGTCTTGTCGAACATGCGGCCGGTCATCTTTGGGAACCAGTACACGAGTGAAGCGAGCGCACCAGTGAGACCGGCACCCATCAATGTGTAGTGGAAATGGGCCGTCACATACATCGATCCGTGAAGTGCGCCATCTACTGGAACATCCGAGAGGTATATACCAGTGATTCCGCCGATCATGAAGTTCCACAGAAGGGCATAGATTGATGCAGTCGGCATCGTCATCCAGAGTCGACCCCGCCAGAGAGTTCCGATGAGAACAAGGAACAACAGGCCCGTCGGTATCGAAATTAACTCCGTGGTCAACATGAATGGACCGTTGAGAAGCGGGGCCCAGCCCGTGGTGTACATGTGGTGAGCCCAGACGAGAATACTTAAGCCTGATATCCCGGCAATTCCCATGATCGCCAAATTGAAGCTAAAGAGCGGACGGCGAGTAAATACCGGGGCCATCTCCATCAAGGCGGCAACCCCGGGAATCAGAATGACGTATACCTCAGGGTGGCCCATGATCCAGAAGAGGTTCTCATAGAGCCAGCCGCTGCCACCTCCCATGGTGTTATAGAAAGTGGAGCCGGCTGCCCGATCCATCCCCGACATAATCTGGGATAAGAAGAAGACGGGGAACGCGGGTAGTGCTAGGGCGACCGAGGCCACTACGCCGTAAATAAAAATTGGCGTACGGTTCCAGGTCATCCCCTTCGCACGCATCTTGATTACGGTCGTCGTGATGTTGGCACCGGCAACCATCGTCGAAAGCGCAAAGATACAGATGAACATGATATAGCCGTCCATTCCTGCAGGCGCCTGCGAGGCAAGAGGGTTATAAGCCACCCAACCTGTAGAAATTCCCCCTAGGAAGAATGAAGAAAGAATGCACGGAACGGCCGCGACAATTAACCAGAGGCTTAAGGCGTTCAACCGCGGGAAAGCCATATCGCGAGCACCGATCATGATCGGCATGATGAAGTTACCAAATGGACCAGTAACCATGATGATAGTTCCGACAATCATGATGATGCCGTGTGTTCCGACAATCGCATTGTATGTCTGAGGTTGCAACCAACCGCCGCCTGGGTGGCCCAGGTTGGTGCGGATCAGCATCGCAAGAACTCCGCCCACAAAGAAGATGATCATTGTCAGAACTAAGTACTGAATTCCTACCACTTTGTGATCGGTTGTATAGCGGAAGTACCTCTTTACTCCCTGATCCTTTCCGGCGTAGAACAAGTTTTCTTCATGGGTTAGATCTTTGCCAAGCAGCCAACGAAATGGCCCTACCAGAGCGCCGATGCCCGTCATGAAACCGATAAACCAGCCGATCATCGAAAAGAGCACGTACTGGTCGTGATTGGTTTTGATGTATGACCCGTCGGTGTTGGCGGGGAAAATCGCCTTTGCTAGGTAATGGAAGACGATTACTCCGATAATTCCAAGTGCGAACGCGGTAAAGATGTTTAGTCTCTCAATAAGAGCCCTCTTTGGTGCTGAGTGTGCTGGGGTCGCAGCTGGACGATCCATCATTGTTGTCATCAGGCTTGACCTCCCTGGCTCTTTATCCAGGCGTCATAATCTGCCTGGCTCACAACATGAACTTTCGTCTGCATGAACGCGTGGTATAGACCGCAAAGTTCGGCGCACCGCAAGTCGTATATTCCAATCCTGTTAGGCGTCGCCGAAGTCTCAGTGGTGTAGCCAGGGTTGGCATCAACTTTAATACCCATTTGAACGATCCAGAAACCGTGGATGACATCCTTGCTTGTGATGTGAAAAACAACTGGCTTATTCACCGGAAGATACAGAACATCACTACGAACTGTTCCATTGTCTACATAGTCAAAGTTCCACGCCCATTGTTGGCCGGTGACGTTGACGTTCATGGCCGTTGGATCAAGGAGAGCGGCGTTGTCTTTCTGTAGGATAACCGAGCCCCACACGACTGCGAAGAGACAGAGCACGGAGGAGACGACGAGCCAGGTGATAGAAAGTTTGGCGGAACTTCGAATCTGGTGGTCGGCTTCTTCAGGAGGCGTATCGCCATAATGAATCTTGGCAATCAAGGTTGTCATTCCCATCGCCGCAACAAGTCCGGCAATGGGCGCGGCTACCCACGTGAAGACGCGCATCATGTAGATGGTTGTTGACATCGTCTCTGATGCCGCGACTCCCATGGATCGTGCCTGAAGTTCCGCGGCGGCGTAACCGATAATCGCGGTAAAGATGACCCAGAAGAAAACGGTCTGCTTTACATCTTTGCGCTCAAACACTGACGGGCGCTTCTCTGTTTCTAGATCAGACATGTATCTCGCCGCCCCTTATGCTTTCACTACGTCGAAGTTGCCGGACATGTAGCCCTGCGTTGACATCGGCCCACCAAATCGAGCGACCGTTCCATCACCGCACGGATATTCGCAGTTCCAGACATATTTGCCTGCGTCACCCGAAATAAATGAGAACGTGATGGTGTTAGGTGTTTTGGAATAACCCGAAGAGGGAACCGCTGCCTCCGGCAGTGAGGGCAACGGGACGCTGACAAATAGTTGAGATTTAGCGTCGGAGAGTCCGTGCAACGTGAAGGTATGCCCGACCGCCTCTGGATCTACGCTCTTTACGGCCTTGCCATTGATCACCGCGGTTCCATCAATGGTGCCGTGGACGGATGCGAAGAAATCGTTGGTAATCCGCGCTCCACTGTCGAACTGCTTAATCGTCACAGTAATCACGGAATGGGCTGGCACTTGGAAATTCGTCACCGGACCGTAGGTCACCCAGTCAGGGTGAGGGCCACCACTTGTGCCGTGACTTCCTGCCATGCTGTCTGGGTAGGAAGACATATCTAATGTGTAATGGGGCAGATTGCCCTGTGGCGTATTGATAGTCCCCGCCGGCGTTGCAAGAAGTACGCGAGAATCATTCTTTGCAGATGCAACGTAGGTGCCGATGCCAGCAATAACACCCGCCCCGATGATGACCGTACCTAGTGCGCCCAGCAAACGTTTATTCATCCATGCCTCCCAATAACTGACCTCACGAGAGTGAGGGTCGTCACAAACCCAATGGCAAGAGAGTAGGGGCAAACGGGTCAGTTTCCAAGCACTTTCTAGGCTAATTCATAACCAACTCGCAGAAAGTGGCCGCACTATCCTCCAACGGCTGGCGGGGTCTACTCTCTCTCCCCATATGGTAAGCACGACAAGTTTCTGGTCGACATGGGCATTGGCTCCCCAGATCACCCTTGTCCTTTTGCTCGCCGAATACATCTATTTGCGGGCGATGCTAAAAACGGGAGAAAACTCGACCAAGAAGCAGCGCCGCTTTTTTCTAGCCGGCCTTGCCACAATCGCTTTTGCCGTAGTCACCCCCTTTGGAGCACATTCGGCCACGCTCTTCTGGTGCCACATGATCCAACACATCACTGTCATGATGATTACCGGCCCACTCCTGGTTCTTGGCACGGCCTCGACCTTTCACCCTAAAAACCGACTTTTCAAGACCTTCACATCTCCGGTATTGAGCTGGATTATCTATGCCGCGGTGATGATCGGGGTGCACTTGCCTGGCCCGCACCAGTTCATTATGAGCAATGGCTTCATCCACTCATTCGTAGAAGTCCCGGTCTATGCAGTCGTCTCATACCTCTTCTACTTCAATCTGCTGGATCGAAATCTGGAAAGCCGAGTGATCTCTCCGGCGATGTCGGTCATCTCCCTCTTCCTGATGATGGTTCCAGAGACTCTTACCGGTTTTTTCATCTACGTTGCTCCCAAGTCAATTTACGGCGGAATGTTCGAGGTGCTCGACCAGAGGCGGGGCGGATCAATCATGTGGTCGGGCGGAATGATTGTCGATACCGTGTGGATGTCATTTGCGGTCTACCACTGGATAAAGAGTGAGGAACTAGCATCTGTCAGAGTCGATGCAGAGATTGCCAGGCAAACATGAAGGATTTTGAGACGGATGAGCCCGCTTGGATTCACGAAGAGAACGCAGCAGAGGTAACCGAAAAGCAGAAGCGATGGTTCACCATATTCATGCTGGTATCTGTTCCGTTCTGTCTCTGGGCAGGATGGTTTGAATTCGGCCGAGCCGAACACGGAAATTGGCGGGCATGGGTTTACACCTTTGAATGGCCCTTCTTTGGCGGCCTTGCCATTTACTTGTGGCGCCGACTCATGAAAGGCGATGTTCCTAGGATTCCAAGGCCGGACTTTGCCGCATTGGCCAACGAGGCAGATGAATCAATGAAAGCTAAACCAGATCATGGATCCGATACAGACGGCGATCATCCCAATAATTAACACGTAGATGCTCTGCATCCTTTTGCCAGCTCGGTACTCACCCATCAACCGATGATCGCGGGCGATTCCGAACATGTAACAAAGTAATGGCAGCAGCAATATTGCGTTGAGAACTTGGGTCCAGAGCAAAATCGTAATCAGCGGGGCACCTGGCAGAAGCACCAGAATTGCACTGATTACCGTGATCGCCGCAAATGTGCCATAGAACAACGGCGCTTCGGCGTACCCGTCATCAAGGGCGGCTGGTCGACCAGTTAAGTCGCTCACCGAATATGCAGTTGATAATGGAAGAATCGATGCCGCAAGTAAAGCCGCACCAACCAGACCAATCGCAAAAAGATCTTTCGCAAGGGTTCCCGCAAGTGGCTTCAAGGCAATCGCGGCTTGGGATGCATCAGTGATGTTAAAGACGCCTTCGCGGTTCAGGGTGGCCGCACAAGTGATCACCACGAAAAAGCCGATGATCCCAGTCAATAAAGATCCAGTCCATACATCAACGCGCAGAAGCTTGAGATCGTCGCGTGTCAAACGTTTATCAACTGCGTAGGACTGAATGAATGCAAGTCCCCACGGAGCCAGCGTCGTTCCAAGAGTTGCCGTCGCAATGAAAATCGCGTCCTTGGTGAAAGGCATCGACGGAACCACCATGCCGTGAAGTGCTTTACCCCAATCGGGATGGGCAAGGATTCCAGCAAGCACGTAGGAAAGGAAGACAGCGGATAAGAGGAAGAAGACCTTCTCCACTCGACCAAATGATCCGCGCAACACCAAGAATGTGACGAGTAACCCAGCAATAGGTACGGAAATAAATTTAGATACTCCAAAAAGTTGCCCCGCTGCAGCGATACCCGCAAATTCGGCCGTCATCGTTCCGATGTTTGCAAGGATCAAAGATGACGCACTAAAAATTCCCGAGCGCGCGCCGTACTTTTGGCGAACCAAACCAATCAAGCCTTGGCGCGTTACAACTCCGATTCGCGAACCGAGATCTTGAAAAAGTATCAGAGCGAAGGTTGAGAGGACTAAAACCCAGAGAAGCCGATATCCATATTTCGCGCCGAGTTGTGAATAAGTGGTAATGCCAGCCGGATCATCATCGGAGAGCCCCGCAATAACTCCCGGGCCCATAACTGCCAAAAGTGCCGCGATTCGAATCTTTCGATGAGAGATCGGCGGCACCTTCACAACCTTGGCCGTCTTTTTTACAGCGACCTCTTTCTTCACCGTCATGTCAGCGCACCACTTCCTTGCGCGAATCCACGCTTTGCAGTGCGCGCAACAAGTGCGTCCACTAAATCATCGGCCATAATGCGACCCACAGGTTTGCTCGCCGAGTCAATGACGATAATTGACGAACCACGATTATTCGAGAATTCATCGATAACTTCATCTAGGGGCGTATCAATAAGAACCGCCGTGGGAAATGGCGGACCAATTAAATCAGATAGCGCTGCTACCGGTTTTGCCGAAACCAGTTCAATCATTTGAATGTGATCGAGAAGTTTTCCCTTGGAATCCACGACGACAACACCGTCAGAAATATCTCGTTCTTTGTGTTTGACCAGAAGCGAGAGTGCGTGCGCGACTGTGTCGTTCTCTTTGCAGATAACCGAGTGCGTTGTCATGACACCACCTGCCAGCGCCTCGTCAAAAGTCACCAACAACCGAAGCGTCTTGGCCGCCTCCGGCGCCATGGCCTCAAGAATGCTCTCTCTGTGTTCGTCATCGAGGTCACGTAATACTTCAGCACTCTCATCCGGTTCCATAAGACTAAGCAACTCGGCCGCGCGCTCGGCGGGCAGACCGCGGAGCAAGCCCTGCAAGTCGTCATCTTCCATTTCCTCCAACACGTCTGCAGCCAAGTTCGGATCGAGCAACTCGATCAGAGCCCCTTGTTCACGGCCAACCAGATCCTCGATCAGATCCGCCAAATCCGCCGGGCGCAGTTGCGCCAGTGCTGAACGTGGACCTGCTGTCCGTACCTGTCCGCCACTATCTGTGAGGGAGGCAACTGTGGCCCAATCCATGACACGATCAGGAGTTGCACGACGGCGCAAAGTGCCCGGAAATACGCGGCGAAGAAACGAGGTGAAGGAAACATCCACCCCAACCAGGCGAATCTCCTTATCCAGCGGGGCTAAATACAGATCGGCAGAGCGCACGACACGAAGACCATTCACATCAACAATCTGATGGTCGATGACGTCGGCATCGAGAAGCGACTCACCCGGACGCCTTGTGTATTCCTTCAAATTGATTTTTGTCGAGGAAAGCCGAATTTCATCTCTCGTCAATTTGGAAATTCTTGCTCCA